>CAZGMW010000029.1:9130-11208 GCA_964526895.1 uncultured Planococcus sp.
GAACGCCGATTTAATCTGCTGAACGCTGATATATTTTCCTGAACGCCGATTTAATTCGCTGAACGCTGATATCCGCTAACACATCCCCTCAGGATGAGAAAAAACAGCCTGCTCTACTTAAGATCCCGATCCGTCAAAAGCTTCCTTTGCAACAAAACTCTCTTTCCGATCCAACCGGTAGCTGGCAAATGCCAGGCCGGAAGCGACCAGTGCACATAAGGCACCGACCCATGAAAGTTGGATGAGGCTGGCGTTCGCCACAACATATCCGCCAAGCGTCGCTCCGAGCGCAATGCCGACGTTAACTGCTACAGGTGTTAAAGATGACGCAAAATCTTTGGCTGCCGGGAAATAGACCGTCGCGAGGTTCATCAAATACAATTGAATGGTCGCATTCATGGCATAGATCATGACCGCCATAAGCATGAGGCTCACCAAACCGGCATAAGTTGATTCCATAGTGAAATACAACGAACCTAAAATAATGGCTTGGACAATAAATACGTAGCGGAGTTTACTTACACCGTTACGGCTCGCAATTTTCCCAGCCAGCACATTGCTGAAGATCGAAAACGCTCCGTAGGCCAATAAAATAACACTCACGTAACGTGTAGGTATCGCCAGTCCTTCTTCCAAAATCGGTGTGATATAGGTGTAGATCGTATATGTTCCGGCGATTGAAAATGTTGGTATGAAGAACGCCAGAATCATTCGCGGATTCGTCAGCAAACCAAGCTGCTCTTTTGCCGATGCTTTTTCCACCTTTAATCCTTTCGGCAGGATAAAGATGCTCATTACTAAACTGATGACGCCCAACAGAGTAGTAAACCAGAAAGTCAATTGCCAATTGCCAAGCTGCCCGATGAGCGTACCCAAAGGAACCCCGATGACATTGGAAATTGTAAAGCCCGCAAAAATCAGCGCAATGATTGCCCCTTTTCTGCTTTCCGGCATGATGTCGGCAGCAATGCTCATCGACAGCGCCACCAACACGCCGCTTACAACCGCCGTTATGATCCGCGAAAAGATTAAAAGTTCATAAGAACCCGATAAGGCACTGATCACATTTCCGACGATGAACAACGAAATCAAGATCAGCATCAACGGATATTTCGGAAAACGGCTGACATAAGCCGTCATCAACGGGGTTCCGATGGCATAGGCGATGGCAAAGCCGGATACCAGCGTACCTGCGACCGCCAGGCTGATGTTCAGATCGGAAGAAACTTCGGTCAACAAACCGACGATGACAAATTCACTGGTACCCATGACAAACGTCAACAGCGTCAGCGTGAAAGCCAATACTTTTTGCTTTGCAGTTAATACTTCATTTCTTATATCTGTGGTCACGAAAAATTCACTCCTAATTTCTGTTTTTACTTAATACGAATGAATTGTTTCATTCCCATTGAAAGCATGGTTGTATATAGATATATCTAAAAATATCGATATGACAAATCAAAAAAAGACATGGCGATGTCTTAAATTTCTTCATTGATGAATTGGGCAATTTTCGCCAATGTCTCTTCATTTCGTCGGTAATAAGTCCATTGTCCATAACGCACTGCTTCCAGCAGACCGGCTTTTTGCATAAGCGACAAGTAATGGGAAACGGTAGATTGGGACAAATTCACTTTTTCTTGAATATCGCCGACACAGACGCCACCTTCTATGCTTACCTCCTTAGGCAAATGCGCTTGCTGTGCAGGGAAATTCTTCTCCGGTTCTCTCAGCCACTTCAAAATATTAAGACGGGTTTCATTCGATAATGCTTTGAAAATATCCAATACATTTAAGTTTTCCATATGGGCATCTTATATCGAATTAATTCGATATGTCAATTTGTTTGATTGCCGCTTTGTCCGGATACTTTTAAATTCAGCTTGCCTCAGCCATTCAATTGCGTAATGATTAATGGGACATGTGTCCTTTTCGTACTGCTTCTTCTCTTGTAAATTAGGAGTATAGAAAGGTGCGTGTGTTTTATGAAAGGGATCTTATTTGCGCTGCTTGGCGGGTTCTTTCTGACATTCCGTTGATCAGAAGATAAAGCGTATCGGCTTCGTCGCTTTGTGAAA
>CAZGMW010000030.1:0-11113 GCA_964526895.1 uncultured Planococcus sp.
TCTTCCATTGGGAAATGTTCAAAGTCGAACTGGACCGCTTGCCAGAAGAGTACACGCAAGATCAACAAGACCGTTTCCCTAAATTCTTCCGAGGCTTGTTTGATGCTGCCGAAGGGCTGGATACCTACGTGGATACGGCGGGCTTTACAAAAGGAAATGTGTTCATCAACGGCTTTAACCTGGGGCGCTATTGGAATCCGGCAGGGCCGCAGCAGCGGCTTTATTTGCCCGGTCCGTTATTGAAAAAAGAAAACAATGAAATTGTCGTGCTGGAACTCGAAAGCACGGACACCGACCAAATCCGTTTATTGGACCAGCCAAAGCTTGGCTGAGCGAGCGTGAAATAGAAAGGGTGGAATAGAATGATTAACGAAAAATTGCCGAAGATTTGGCACGGCGGAGATTACAATCCGGAACAATGGAATTCTCAAGAAATTTGGGACGAAGATGTACGGATGTTCAAACTTGCAGGAATCGACGTTGCGACCTTGAACGTCTTTTTGGTTTAGCATGTACTCTTCTGGCAAGCGGTCCAGTTCGACTTTGAACATTTCCCAATGGAAGAAATACTGTTCCCCGAGCCACAGGTTTTTGACCAATCCTTTTTGGTCGGTCAAATGTTCGCCGTAATTGGCCCGCCCCATGTTTTCAACCAGAATGTCGAGCGTGTTCTCTTTCTCAGGAAAATCCAATGTCACCATTTTATCTGTGTCATTAATGTACGTTTTGGTGATGAAACGTCCGTTGACGTAGATATAACCGCGATCGCGGATGGCATCCGAATTGAACTTCAATTCTCCCTGGCGGTTGACGGTCGTGCGGTAAAGCGTGTAGCCGTATGCCTGATCAATGTCTTCCATTGCCAGCGGTGCGATGTGCTCGACTTTGCCGCCGATGTCTTCAATGACATCAAACAAACTGACCGATTCCGACAGCGTAATAGTTCCGTATTCTTTCGCGGAAAGCGTTTCGGGAAAATCCGCCGGAACATCGATGTGTTCGCTTAGCACCCGTTTGACCGCTTTGTATTTTTCAGTAATGGCACCGCTCTCCGAAAGCAGGCTGTCGTAATCATAGCTCGTGATTGTCGGGTAATAGATGTCGTAATGGTTGGCGCCGTTCATGAAGCCGAAATTCGTGCCGCCATGGAACATATAGAAATTGACGGAGATGTTCTTCTCCATGATTTCCTTGAAGACAGCAGCCACATCGTCTCCGCTACGCGTCGTATGTTCACCCGTCCAGTAATCAAACCAGCCGATCCAGAATTCCGCCACCATTTTCGGTGAGCCGGGCTTCAGTTCTTCCAGTGCATCAAACGCCTCGTCGACCCGCGAACCGAAGTTCAGCGTCGTCGTGACGTCCGGAAGCGATCCAGGTCCGATGAAGTTCGGGCCGTCCGACGTGAACAGGAACGTGTCCAAGCCGTGTTTCTCGTATTGCTGCTTGTAAAAATCCAAATAAGCCAGGTCGTTGCCGTAAGCGCCGTACTCATTCTCGATTTGCATGGCAATGACGGGACCGCCGTTTTGAGAAAGGTGTTTTTTGAACTTCGGCAGCAATTCCGCAAAATAATCCTCCACATGCTTGAGGAATGACGGATGGCTGCTGCGCATCACCAGATCTTTATCCTTCAGCAACCAGGACGGCAAGCCGCCCATTTCCCACTCTGCACAGATATATGGTGCCGGACGCAGAATCACGTAGAGTCCCAACGAATGCGCAAGTTCGATAAATTTCTCGATATCTGCCAATCCGGAAAAGTTAAATTGCCCTTTTTTCGGTTCATGGAAATTCCACGGAATATACGTTTCGACCGTGTTCAGTCCCAGCGCTTTCAGTTTCAGCAAGCGGTCTTCCCAATGCTCAGGCACCGTACGGAAATAATGCATGCCGCCCGATAAGATCTGGAAAGGCTTTCCTTCCAAATAAAACGTACCATTTTCAACAGTAAGCACTTTGACTCCTCCTATACACGTTTCACCTTGTAAACGATTGATGAAAAATCAGCCGGGTGGTCTATCACACGGTAACGGTTCAACTGTAACCCTGCGTTCATCAGTTCATCCCCGTAGAATGTGCCGTCCAAGCCATCGATTGCGTATTCGAATTCCGGATTCAAACCTTTGAAGAAAACGCGTGTAAAACCAGGGTTTGGCCGGGCCAATACCTGGTAATAACCCAACATCGCTTCGGTTTGATCTTCCGACACCACGATCCAGCTGGTGATATTGCCATCTTCGGCAAATGGACTTTCCAGCCGGTAAAACCTGCCCCGTTGGATCAGCGTCCGATTGCGCTGGTAAAAAGCGATCTGCTGTTTGACTTCTTCTTTTTCATCATCGGTCATCATCGTTACATCCAGTTCATAGCCAAAAGCCCCAAAATAAGCGACGTTGGCTCTGGTTTCCAGACTCGTCACGCGCCCCACTTGATGGTTGGGAACCGCGGATACATGTGCGCCCATAGAAGAAAGCGGATAAACCATCGACGTGCCGTACTGGATTTTCAGGCGCTCAACCGCATCGGTATCGTCGCTCGTCCAACCTTGCGGCGCATAATGCAGCAAGCCCGGATCGAAACGGCTGCCGCCTCCAGCACATGATTCAAACAAAACATCCGGAAATTCGGTGGTAAGCCGTTCATACAGCGAATAAACACCGAGTATGTAACGATGCACCACTTCGCGCTGCCTGTTTGCCGGCAAATCCAACGATCCGATTTCCGTCATGTAACGGTTCATGTCCCATTTGATATATGTAATCGGCGCTTCCTTTAATACATCTGCCATCAGACCATAGATATAATCCACAACTTCCTGTCTGGAAAAGTCGAGCACGAATTGATTTCTGCCGTGCGACATCTTCCGGTCGGGAACATGAATGACCCAATCCGGATGTGCTCTATACAAGTCGCTTACTTTTGAAATCATTTCCGGTTCAAACCAGAGTCCGAATTCCAATCCCAGCTCGTTGATGTCTTCCGCCAAACGCGCTATGCCATTCGGCAATTTGCGCGTATCCGCAGTCCAGTCACCTAAAGACGTTGTGTCGTCATCGCGTTTGCCGAACCAGCCGTCATCCAGCACGAACAGCTCAACTCCCAAGTCCTTGGAGGCTTTCGCAAGTTCAAGGATTTTCTTGTCATTAAAATCGAAATAGGTCGCTTCCCAGTTATTGATCAGCACCGGCCGTTCACGGTCACGCCATTTGCCGCGCGCCAATCGTGTCCGGTATAAGCGGTGGAACGTCTGGCTCATGTCGTTCAGCCCTTCATCCGAATAAACCATCACCACTTCCGGCATCTGAAAGTTCTCCCCGCTTTTCAGCAGCCAATTAAAATCAAACGGATTAATCCCCATTATTACCCGGGAAATATCATAATGATCCACTTCAACCTGGGCCAGGAAATTCCCGCTGTAAACCAAACTGAAGCCATAAACTTCGCCTTGATGTTCAGTCGTATCGGGCCGTTTCAATACAAGGAACGGATTTTGCTGCGCACTGCTCGACCCTCGCGTACTCCCGATGCTCTGTAAGCCTTGAACCAGTTTGCGGTTTTTCACATGCCGCTCTCTTGCCCACGAACCCGAAAGCTGGACCATTTCAAAATCAGAGCCCGGCAGATCAATGCTGGCACTTAACGCTCTCGTCAAATCTACAGCCGATTCACCGTGATTGATGAACCGGGCAGAGCGCGTAATCGCATTCAATGCTTCGAAAACCGTGTAAAGCAGCTGGATTTCCACACCCGTTTTTTCATCCATTAAAGAAATTTCCAGTGTCGTCGCTTCTTCATCATTCTCCGCATACGTGGCAGGCAAGCCTTCCAATTTCTTTTTACCGGGATAGACCCGGTGTTCCTGGTACACGAAATCGGTGATGCGGCTGCCGCTTTCCTGCAGCACCTGATAAGCTGGCTCCCGGAAATCGGTCGTGCCATACGCCGGATACTCCTGCTTGATCAAATCCAGCGAAAAAACAAGATCGCCTTCATTGACGCACGCTGTATTCGGAGCGGCACCGATGTGGAACAGGCGATCAAATGATTCGCGGTGGCGCAGTTTCTTGCCGTAATAAAGATGGCCAAGCTGATCATTTTCCAAAATGCTGAAGATATAACTCACTTTTTCAGTTTGCAGGTGAAACTCCCGAGTGGAGTCATTGTATAGAATGGGCACGATATACCTCCTACTTAAAATCAGCTAATGCGTTTTTTGAAATTTTTGTCAGTCGTTTACCCTTTAACCGATCCCATCATACCGGCAACAAAATGCTTCTGCATCAGGAAGAACACCAATGCTGTCGGCAATGTTGCGATGACGATTGCTGACATGATGACGCCGTAATCCGGTGAGTAGCTTGAACCCAGATTCGAAATCAGCAATGGAATCGTTCTCTTTTCGGGCGATTGAAGAATAACCAATGGCCATAAATAATTGTTCCAGCTGTTCATAAATGCAATAATCGCCGCTGCTGCAAAAGTCGTTTTCATCGTTGGCACATAGATACGGAAAAACACGCCAATTTCACTTAAACCGTCGATTCTTCCTGCTTCCACCAAATCTCTCGGAAACATTTTCGTATTTTGCCGGAAGAAAAAGATGAAGAACGCGGTTGTCGCAGTCGGTAAAATGACGGCTCCAAGCGAATCAATTCCGATCAGCGGCGCTGTGTCACTGATGCTGCCGAACATGCGATAAAGTGGGATCATGATTGCCGCAAACGGAATCATCATCGATAACAGCAGAATCGTAAAGACGATGTCTTTTCCTTTGCTGCGGTGAATTTCAAAGCCGTAACCGGCAAGCAACGCAAGCAATAGCGTCAGAAATGTAGTGATGATCGCAATAATGGATGAATTAATCAGAGCTGGCACAATTTCCACCGTCGCGAATAAGGTTTTGAAGTTTTCAATCAAATGCGTTCCGGGCAACAAACGGCCTTGGGTTACATCCACTGATTTGTTGGTGATACTGACGAGCATCCATAGGAATGGAAAAATGGAAATAATGGCTGCAATGCTCAGGAATATATAGATAAAGATTCTTTGGACATTTTTCATTTTTTCTCACCCGCCACTCTAAATTGTATGATTGAAAGAATCACCACGAGGATTACGATAACGTAGGATACAGTTGACGCATAACCGAAATCAGGCGTGTACTCGAAGGACAGATTGTAAATGTATTGTGAAATGGAAATGGTCGCATTTCCGGGTCCGCCGTTGGTGATGTTGACGATTTCATCGAAGATCTGCAAGGTACCAATTGTCGACGTGATCGATGTGAACAAAATAATCGGTTTCAGCATCGGAACGGTGATTTGGAAAAACTGCTGTATGGAGTTTGCTCCATCGATTTTTGCTGCTTCGTAAATGGATTTGTCCACGTTTTGCAGAGCTGCTAAATAGAAGATCATGTTATAGCCTGTCCATCTCCATGTAATAGCCAGAATAATAACCACTTTCGCCCAAAATGGATCGGCCAGGAAATTGATTGTTTCAGAGATGAAACCGAAGTTGAGCAGAAATAGGTTGACGATGCCGTCGATGCCGAACAGATATTTAAAGACGACAGAATAGGCAACCAGTGAAGTAACAGCTGGCAGGAATATGGCAACCCTGAAAAAACTTCTGAATTTCAATTTGGGGTCATTTAACAGGACGGAAAAGAATAACGCCAATACAATCATCAATGGAACTTGGATCAGCAAATAGATTGATGTATTGGTTAGCGCTGCGATAAACGTCGGATCCCCGAACAATCGCTGCCAGTTCGCAAAGCCTACGTATTCAAGATTCGCACCCATCCCCGATTGGAAAGACAAGAGAAAAGCTTGCACCATCGGATAAAAGTTAAAAATCGAGATGGCAATGATCGAGACAATGATAAACAACCAACCAATTTTCTTTTTAAAGTAAACACCGGTTTTGCGGCGTCTGCTTTCTTTATAATGCACTGGGAAATCCACTTCGGCGTTGTTCGATACCTTTTGGCCCATTCTCCTCATTCCTCCTATAAAAAAACCTTGAGCTGCGTCTGACTGGTGAGTGATAAAGCACTTCTACCAGTTAGTTGACGGCAACTCAAGGCTTCATTTACTTCTAGTCAATTATTTGAGTTGTGCTTCAGCTTGTTCTTGAGCCTGTTCAAGTACTGTCGAAAGCTCTGCGCCGTTCAAATAATCTTGCATTGCAGTTACCAGGATATCTTCGATTGCATATGTGTGAAGACCATAGTTGACTGCTGGAATTTCGTCTGTCCATGTAGAAAGGTCTGAGACAAGTTGTTGGCCGCCAAAGAATTCATCTTCGATTGCATATACATCCCCATCAGCTGCCGGTGAGTAAGTTCCAAGAGCACCGATATCTTGTACAAGTGTTTGATACAAGTCAGGATTTGAGCCGAATGTGTTCAACAGGAAATCTGCCGCTTGTTCTTTGCCTTCAACATCTAATACATACCATGAGCTGCCGCCCAAGTTAGAAGCGTTTACTGCGCCATCGATATCCAAACGAGGCATTGGAACGACTGCCCACTTGCCTGATTGATCAGCAGCTTGCTTAACGCTTGGTGTAATCCAGTTTCCTGTTGGTACAGAAGCTACATCTCCGCTGTTGAATGCGCCAACAAACTGGCTCCAGTCAGAAACGATTTTTGCGATGTCTTCTTCCATCATCTCTTTGTAGATTTCAAATCCATTTGCAAGAGCTTCGTTGCCTGCGATGTTAGGCGTTGAGCCATCTTCCTCTACATACCACGAACCTGCTGTTTGGATCATCATGCGGACTTGCGCCAAATCGTTCGGGTCCAATGTCAGCATGTGTTTGCCTGTTGCTTCTTTTACATCTTTACCGATTTCGATATATTCTTCCCATGTAATATCAGTAAGATCTTCCACTGTGTAGCCTGCTTCTTCAAGATAATCTGTGCGCACATACAATGCTGCTACGCCAGAATCGAATGGCAAACCGTATTGCTCGCCGTCATAGCTTGTTGTAGCGATTTTATAATCAGCAAAGTCTTCTGAGTTGATAACGTCCGTCAATGGATGGAATGCATCCGGATAAGCTTGCAGGAAGCTTTGTGCACGGTAATCTTCAATCAGGACAATGTTTGGCATACCGTTTGTTGTACCAGAGCTAAGCCCTGTGTTTAATTTTTGAATGATATCATCTTGCGCGTTTTCAATGACTTCCACTTCGTAGTCGCCTTCTCCGCTATATGCTTCTTTTGCTTGTTCAAGAGCTGCAATGTTGAATGCTGGATCCCAAGCCCATGCCGTAATTGTGTCTACGTCTGATGAACCTTCTGAACCACCGTCTTCGACTGCTTCTTCATCCCCCGAAGAACAAGCCGCTAAAACAACCATGCCCACGAGCAGCAATAGCATAAGATAAAATTTCTTCATCAAAAATCCCCCTTTTTGTAAGCGCTTCACTTTTACGCCTTACATAAAGTGTAACGGCGAAAAAAAAAGATTGTTAGCACAATCTTTAGGTGTTAATTTGAAAATTTTTAGATATTTCAAATTTTTATCGTATAAAATTGTAATATTCTTAGCTGCTTGTAATTTCATTGGCTGTTACTGGCGTTTCCACCTTTTTAAAAGGCAACTCCACTTTCACTTTTGTGCCTTCTTCTTTTACGCTCGCTATCTCTATGCCAAATTGTCCGCCATACAGCAATTGGATCCGTTCATGGACATTCCGGATGCCGATACCGCTGAACAGGTGCCGTTTCTCTTTGATATCCTCTTTTGTGTGATCTCCTTTTATCTCCATGCCATCGCCGTTATCTACGATTTCACATAACAGATTGTCACCTTTTCTGGATACCAGGATATGGACAAACCCTTCTTTCTTCTCGTTAAATGCATGGAAAAAAGCATTTTCGATAAACGGCTGAAGAATCAATTTTGGCAGCTGGCAGTCCAGGCAATCGGGAGAAATGAAGAAATTCACTTTGATCCCGTCTCCATACCGCGCTTGATTGATCAAAACATAATTTTTCAGATCCGCTATTTCCTGTTCTACGGTAATTGTCTGGTCGATATTGCTGAGCGCGTTTTGCAATAAGGAAATCAACGCGTGGATCATGTCGGTCGCTTTTTCTTTTTTGCCCTGCTGGATCATAAATTTCACCGAAGCCAGGGTGTTGTATAGAAAATGCGGATTGATCTGATGCTGTAATGCCATGAATTCTGCCGTACGCTGCTTTTGCTGCGCCTGGACGACAAGATCAACGTATTCCTGCAATTCGTTGAGCATATAATTGAAGGCATTGGCGATTTTTTTGGATTCGTAGCCTCCGGTTACAGTAACCGGCTTATTAAAATCGTGTTTTGCCATTGTTGAGATTTGCTTGACCAATCGGCTGATGGAATTGGTCATCCGGCGGGATATGATGAACACCACAATAACAGCGATTAAGACGATGCTCAGACTGATCAGCAGAACTTCCCTAGTATTGATCAAATTACCCAAGACCGCATTTTTATCCACCAGATTCACCAAATACATATTATAAGTCGGGAGGTATTGGGACATCAGCATATAGTCGCCATCAAAGACGTCGACATCCTTGAATTCCAGTTCTTCGTTCTCCACTTCTTTTGCCAGAGCCAAAACATCGTCGACTTTATCGCCGATCCTTGCTTCTTGGTTACAGGAAACGACTTTCCCGGTTTCATCCACTAAAAGCACTTCATTTTCCGTGCTCGTATAGCCTTCATAGAACTCTTTCATCTGCTCTTCACGGATCGGAAAATACAGGACACCGTATATTTCACCTGTCGATCTTTCCATAAGTGCTTTCGTCGCCACGATCATCGGTTCATTATTGAAAGAAGTCGACGGCATGAATTGATAAAGGAGTGCGTTCGGGCTATCGATCGCATTTTCGGTAATCGGATGGTTTCGCAGCACTTCCCATGAAACCGGCCAATTGGAATAATTCTTATTATATAAGCGCTCGTTGTTACCCAGTACAATCATATTGGCGTCATAAGACTCGACTGTCGGATAAATCCTCTCGATCTGCCTGCTGATCTCGTAATACGATATCCACGTTTCAACAACGTTCTGGTTCTCCTGGGTAAGCACCTTTTTGATGGCCCCGTTGTTTTGCACATCATTCGCTGCACTGACGATTGCAAAGCTGTAGTCTTCAAACCTATTTTCAATCTGCTCCAATGCTTTCGAATTCGAAATGGTGAAGGTATCCATGAAAAGGTTTGTAGACATCCGGATGGAGCTGAACACAATCAATAACGAAACAGCTACAATGCTGATCACCATAATCAGGAACATCTTTATGAACAGGCTATTATGTCTTAGAACTTGATAGACCTTTCTTTTGATTTTCATGTTGGGCATGCAGCTCCTTTCGGTAATTGCCTGGAGACATCCCAGTTATGCGTTTGAACACTTTGCAGAAATAGCTGTGCTCTGAATAGCCGACCATGCCGCTGATGCTTGATATGGAGACTGTACTGTTTTCCAGCAATTCCATCGATTTCTTGATCCGCACCCGGTTCAAATATTCGCTGAACCCTTCTTTGTGATGGGTGCTGAAATATGAAGACAGATAGGATGCATTGAAATGAAAGTGATTTGCGATTTCTGACAATCGAAGTGGCTGGGTATAATGCAGCTCGATATAAGCCAGGATTTTATCCAGATTAGTGGACTGGTCACTTGCTTCGTCACGCGAGCGCATGATTGTCCGAACTTCCTCCAGGAATCCAGTGAACAGGTCGAGTGCCTTGTTTACATCTTCAGCTTCATTGATGTTCGAGAAATAGCTGTATTTTTTTTGCTCGAGATCTTGGGTTTCATATTTCATCGTGTCCAACAGCACAATGATATTGAAAATGATGTTGCCTAAAAACGATTTGAATTCAAAGCTGTCCTGGTTATACCGGCCCGTTAAGTAATCTATATGGTTCTCCAAATAAGTGAAAGCAGCTTTAAACAAACGGTCTTTGAACATTTCGATAAAATGGTTCAAATCGAAATTGGCCTGCTTTTCATTTTCTTCCGGCAGCTCATCATAAATAAATGAAGTCCGATCCGGCAGATAAAATAAATATTTCTTCATCTGCAATCGGCCCTCATCATAAACCGGTTTAATGTCATCGACTGCATCGAAGGGTTCAGACATCATCCATTTGGTTTCTGCACTTTCTGCTGCCTGCTGTTCCACAATCCGTTTGATGGGTTCCAGTTGCTGCGGGTTGAAATTCAGCAAAAGCAATTTTTCACCCTTCTTCGAGCCCATCGAAAAAACAGGCAGTTCTTCAAGAACGGCATGCTTAAAAATGTTTTTCAATTGGGGCACGTCAAGCTCTTCCCCACAGACGGCCACCAGAATGAACCGGCTATTGGTGAACACATTTGATAAAACAACCTTATCCACCGAGAAATCATAACCCATGATTATATTTTCCAAAATTTCCTCAGTCGAGCGCTGCGGCTGTTCCTGCGAAACGGATTGCTGCAAATCAGGAATCCTGCTAACTACCCGGTTCAAGCTCCGCAATAATTCAACTCCGTTTAACTTAGGCTTTAGAATATAATCGGCGACTCCGTTCTGAAATGTCGACCGCACATAATCGAAGTTTTCGAAACTGCTCAATACAATGATTTCGATGTCAGGAAAAGCCTGCTTTCCTTCTCTCACCAAATCGATGCCGTCCATAACCGGCATAACGATATCGGTTATGACAATATGCGGTGAAAATTCCCCAATCATTTTCAAAGCTTCTTTTCCGTTCGAAGCTTCTCCGACAATCCGAAACCCTTCTTGTTCCCAGTCGATATAATTAATAATTCCTTGCCTGATCAACATCTCATCATCAACAATAAGAACTTTACACACTTTTCTCATGAACATCCCCCTCAACCTTTAACTCATAAGAAAAAATTATCTTAATCCGGCTATTTCCCTGTTCAATAAAACTGTTCGCAGAATCCAGTTGTCTTGGCAAGTCTTCAGAAAATCATTCTATTAATCTACTGATATACTATCACCTTTTTATTCAATCAGGGCGATTAAACTGAACAATTTAACTTTTATCTCTTCTGTTATACCTGCATCTAATGCGCCATT
>CAZGMW010000031.1:0-10825 GCA_964526895.1 uncultured Planococcus sp.
GTTAAAAGCTGGCGGGCGATTCCTGCAGTAAAAGGCCAAACACTGACGTTTGGTAAGCCCCGGTCAGGCAGCCGGTGTTACGTTGCTATTGCTGGCGGAATCGATGTTCTGGAAGTGATGGGCAGCCGTTCCACTTACACACGGGCGCAGCTTGGAGGATTTCATGGACGCGCTTTGGAAGCCGGTGACCAACTGACAATCGGTAAAGCGATAACCATTCAGAAACCGGTGCTGACAAGTGATTCCTGGTTTGTACCTCCGCCCACCTATTCTTCCGAACCGGTGATTCGCATAACAAAAAGCCGCCAATTTGACTTGTTTGCTAAAGAGAGCCAGGAAAAATTCTTATCGAAACCCTTCTCTGTAAATTCACAATCGGACCGCATGGGCTATAGACTCGACGGACCTCACCTGTCACTTGCTGAAGCACAGGAAATGATTTCGGAAGCGGTGGTTTTCGGTTCCATTCAAGTGCCATCGGACGGCAATCCGATTATTTTGATGGCCGACCGCCAGACAACGGGGGGCTATCCGAAAATCGCTGAAGCCATCACCGTAGATCTGCCGCTCATCAGCCAGCTGAAACCTGGGGATCATCTGCGGTTCAAGGAAGTCAGCATCGAAGAAGCGCAGCACTTATTAAGGCAACAGGAAAAAATGATATACTGCCTCAAAAAGGCGATTCGTTTAAAAAGGGAGGCGAATGGATGACTTATAAAGTGGATTTGAATTGTGATATGGGAGAAAGTTACGGCGTTTACAAACTGGGCCGCGATGAAGAAATTCTCGATTATGTGACTTCCGCCAATATTGCTTGCGGTTTTCACGCGGGTGATCCGTCGACTATGCGAAAAACTGTACGCCTCGCACTTGAAAAAGATGTGGCCATTGGCGCCCATCCCGGCTTTCAGGACTTGCCGGGCTTTGGCCGCCGTAATATGCAGCTGTCAGCGCAGGAAATCTATGACATTGTCGTTTACCAGATTGGAGCTCTGTCAGCTTTCGTCAATGCGGAAGGCGCTGTTCTGCAGCACGTTAAAGCTCACGGCGCTTTATATAATATGGCCGCTAAAGATGCCGTTTACGCTGAAGCCATTGCGGAAGCAGTCTATGATGTGAATCCCGCACTGATCCTATTCGGGCTTGCTGGCAGTGAATTGATCACGTCAGGAAAAGAAATCGGATTACGCACGGCAAGCGAAGTCTTCTCCGACCGCACTTATCAGAAGGACGGCTCCTTGACGTCCCGCTCTGAACCAAACGCTTTAATCACCGACCCTGAAGATGCGATATCACGCAGCGTGCGGATGGTGCGCGAAGGCAAAGTGCTGACTGCCGTGGGAACAGATGCCGAGTTAAAAGCGGATACCATTTGCATCCACGGTGACGGAACGAACGCCCTCGCCTTTGCGAAACAAATTTCGAGCTCGTTATTGAAAGCCGGTATTGCGCCGACTAAGGTTTCAGAAATCATCTAGACGAATTCCTTATCGACTCCAATAAAACTTTAAGGCAGGTGTAAAAAGTTTGAAACAGCTGGCAGCCAGGCACCATAGCGCTCAACTATTCATGATGGCCGTTTCGTTAATTGGCTGGTCTCTCGCAATGTACGCATTGCTTCAGTTGCCGGTTATCGAAAAGCCATTTGAATTATTATTTCTATTGACCTTCATATTTATTTGCGAGCATTATCCGATGCCTTTCAGAAAAGGCAATTCTTCCCTCACTTTCCCGATCGTGTTTCTGACTTACCTTATTTATGGCATCGAAATCACAGTCATTCTATATTTTTTAGGGGTTCTTCTGACAAGCTGGCTCAATCGCAGACCGCTGCGGATCATTTTCTTCAATCCTGCCCAGCTTGTTCTCAGCCTGGCAGGCGCCCACTTATTCCAGAGGACATTCCTTCCTTTATTCGGTGCACCGGAAATGTGGAAGAACTTTGTATCGCTATTTGTTTTTATCGCCCTTTTCTATCTGTTGAATAATTTTATTGTGGATATCGTTCTTTTTCTCCGTCCCGAAAAATACACCAGAGAAATTTGGGCAGAAAAAGGGAAAGGTGAACTCTTCAGTTTCGGCATTTCGTTGGTATACGGTTTTCTTCTTTATTATCTGGGCAGCCAAAACCGGGGAGAAGTCGATATTTTCTCATACTTTTTCTTCCTGTCCCCTTTAATCTTTCTGGCAATCATCAGCTCAACAATTTTGCGGCTGCGGGCAGATAAACAGCGGTTGAAGGCCTTGTTTCATTTTTCATCCGAATTGAACAAATCCATTCCGACAAAAGAGTGGGATAAAGACATCAAACTGCTGTTGAGAGATGTCATAAATTATGAAGAAAGCTTTTTGTTTACCAAAGATGATCAGGAAAACTGGAAACTGGCATTCTCAGAAGGAAATCGGTCGGATTTGGAAAAATCCTTGGAAAAAGAGGATTTATCAAAATTGGAAATGATCCGTTCAACTCAAGTTTTCAATAAACAGGATCTCGATCAGGCTCCGTTAGCGGGATGCTTTGATAAAAATATGCAGGCGGCCGTATACTCACCCCTTCTCCTGGACTGTGAATTGATCGGCTGCCTCATCCTTACCAAGATTCGAACCAATAGTTTCGTCGTCGAAGATGTCCATTCCATCTCGACCATTTCCAACCAATTGGCCATTTTCCTGAAAACGCAATTGCTCTTCAGTGAAAAAGAACAGCGCATTCTGCTCGAAGAACGTAATCGCATCGCCCATGACATCCATGACGGCATTGCCCAGACATTGGCGGGGGCCGTCATGAAATTCGACAGCGCTGCCCGTAAAATCCCTTCCCATCCAAAAGAAGCACAGCAGATGGTCAACGACAGCAATCACACATTGCGCGAAGGGCTGAAAGAAATCCGCGATTCCATCTATGCACTGCGTCCCTATCCTACCGAAAAGCTCAGTTTGGATTTGGCTATCCAAAAAAAGATCAATGAGGTTAACAAGGATGAACACAAACTTGAAATTTCCTTCGAAAGAAGAGGCGTTCAAACCCATTTAAGTTTATTGACGGAAAAAGTTATTTATTCCATCACACAGGAAAGTATGCAAAACTGCATTAAACACGCGCGGGCCACTTCCCTGAATATTTTATTGAGCTATCAAAAAGAACAGATTTTTCTCAAGATCAAAGATGATGGCGTCGGTTTTTCATTATATGAAGCCATGACCACCGCCATGAAAGAACCTCATTACGGGATTTTGCAAATGAATGAAGATGCGGCAAAAATTGGAGCGACACTCCAGATCGAAAGCAGCGAAACCAAAGGAACAGAAATAATTGTCAGAATCCCTAAAATGGGGTTTGAAGGGGGATAAAAGAGATGATTCAAGTACTATTGGTGGATGATCACGCAATTTTACGGGATGGCTTGAAAACGCTGATTGCCCAGGAAGAAGATATGGAAGTGATGGGCGAGGCAACCGGCAGCACTCAATTGATGGTAATGCTGCCGAAAGTTCAGCCTGATATCATCATGATGGATATCAATATGCAAGAGATGAATGGAATAGAATTGACGCGCTGGGTGAAAAGCAATTATCCATCCATTAAAATCATTGTGCTGACTATGTATAATAACGATGAATATTTTATGGCCGCCATCCGGGAAGGGGCAGAAGGTTATTTGCTGAAGGATTCGCCGTCAAAAGATGTAATAGATGCCATCCGGACGGTAGCTGGCGGAGAATCCGTCATTCCACCGGCCATGACAAAAAAACTCTTGTCGATGCATAAACAGGAAAACAATGAAGAAGATAAAACTTTGACACCACGGGAAATGGAAGTATTGCTGGCATTGGTCGAAGGGCTGTCCAATAAAGACATCGCTTCCCGTCTGTATATCAGCGACAAAACCGTAAAAATTCATGTGAGTAATATTTTCAGGAAGTTCGATGTAAAAAGCCGTTCACAGGCCATTATTTTTGCCGTCCAAAATAACTTGGTCCCGTTAAGATAAGGCGCATTTTCGAAGCCGTACACTCTACTACTTATGTAGTAGGCGTGTACGGCTTTTTGTGTAGAGAAAAATACGTCTCGTGATGAATGGTGTCTTGGCGGCATTAATGGAATTATTATAAGAAGAAATATTCTGAAAACAAAAGGAGGATTTACATGAAAAAATTATTGATCATTATCAGCACCCTATGTTTAGCACTCGGTCTGGCATTCAACCCTTTTTCGGCAACACAGAAATCTTCTGCTAATACAGAAGGCGCATTTATTGATTCAAAATTGCAGGATTTATTGCACAACCGCCTTACTCCGGTTGAAGTCATCATAACATTCAAAGACAGCGGCGCTCCTGATACCGAGAGCATTCAATTGCTTGAAAGTCTCGGGATCACCAATGCTGTCCTTTTCCAAAGCCTGCCGATTGCAGGAGCATTGCTGACGCCAGCGCAAATTGACAACTTGGCAGAATCAGCAGATGTCCTGTCCATCTATTACAACGCACCTCTTCAATATGAGAACGAAACGTCCACTTCTTTGACCGGTGTCGATCAGGTCCGGACGGATGCCGAATTCCAGGCAGCTAACGGCGGCTTGCCGATCACCGGAGAAAATATCGGCGTGGTCATCAACGACAGTGGTGTCGATGGCACTCACAAGGATCATGAACTTGGTAAAAACCTTGTCCAGAACGTCATGGCCAATATCAACTTGAACAGCACAATCGGCTTGCTTCCGGTGGCCTATTTGGAAAACGTGCCAAACACCGATTCGACTTCCGGCCACGGTACCCATGTAACAGGGACTGTTGGCGGCACCGGCGCGATGTCCGGCGGAAAATATGAAGGCGTGGCGCCTGGCGCAAATCTGATCGGCTACGGATCTGGCGCGGCCATCGCCATTATGGATACAATCGGCGGATTCGACTATGCTCTTACCCATCAAAATGAATACAATATCCGTGTCATCACGAATTCCTGGGGCGATACAAGTGATTCAACTACGGACTTCGATCCGAACCACCCGATCAATATCGCCACCAAAAAACTATACGACCGCGGCATTACAACTGTTTTCTCCGCAGGCAATGCAGGTCCCGGGGAATCGACCATTTCCGGAAATTATAAAAAAGCGCCATGGGTCGTCACGGTCGCAGCAGGTGATTCTTCTATGAACCTGGCAGATTTCTCATCACGCGGCGTTGAAGGAAAAGGCGGCACCGTTGTAATTGACGGGGAGACTTTCACATGGGCCGATCGCCCAACCGTTACTGCACCTGGAGTTGATATCGTATCAACGCGTGTATTCACACCTTTATCAGCTTTAAGCCTTGAAAAAGATTCATCCGGCATTTCACCGGCTCACCTTCCGTACTACACGACTTTCAGCGGAACATCGATGGCCGCACCGCACGTAGCTGGCATCATCGCTTTGATCCTTGAAGTGGATCCAACCCTGTCGCCCGCTGAAATAAAAGAACTTTTGCAACAAAGTGCCACACCAATGCCTGGTTATGAAACATGGGAAGCTGGTGCCGGTTACGTAAATGCCTATGAAGCCATCACATCATTAAAAACTGATACAGCAACTGCAACAACTTCAAAAAAGAATGCCAATAGATAAGTTTTTCCGCCCCTTTACCCAAAGGGGCGTTTTTTATTCTACGCCTTTGGTAGTAAATCAGGTAGTCCATGAGGGTTTAAAAATTACACCCTTTGCTTAATAGGCAATTTAAAGCTGCAAGATGATAATTAAATAGAAGTTATCAAACTATTTTGAAAAGGAGAATGAGTAAATGAAAAGAATCCTGTTGATCGCCATGATGTTATTCCTTATCTTCCCGGCTTTTTCATCCGTTAATGCAAACAATACCGTATCTTCTGCCGCAGCAGTGGTGGATGAAAAAGTCTGGTCGGCTCTCGGCAATGCCGAAACTGCCCAGGTAATTGTCACTTTCCGGGGAGATGAAAAGCCCACAGGAGCTCAGCTATCACTGTTGGAGGGATTAGGAATTGAATCCGCCATCAGTATGCAGAGCCTTCCGATTGTGGGCGCTGTCGCAACCAAACAGCAAGTCGAAGAACTGGCAAATAATGAGCAAGTCCAATCCATTTACCTTAACGAAAAACTGGAATACTTCAATTCCGATGCCAACTTGATTACAGGCGTCGATAAAGCGCAGCAGGATGATTCTTTCAGAAAATTGAACGGTGGTTTACCGGTTTCCGGTGAAGGCATCGGTGTTGTCGTCAACGACAGCGGTGTCGATGGCACTCATAAAGATCATGAACTTGGCAGAAATCTTGTACAGAATGTTTTAGGTACTACGAATCTTCAAAGCATTACAGGCGTTCTTCCTGTTTCTTACACTGAAAATGTTCCAAACACTGACACCAATTCCGGTCACGGAACACATGTCGCAGGAACAGTCGGCGGAACAGGAGCATTATCCGGCGGTAAATATGAAGGTGCTGCACCCGGCGCTGACCTCATCGGATACGGTTCCGGTGGAGCTCTGTTCGTTCTTGATGGAATCGGCGGTTTCGATTACGCCGTAACGCATCAGAACGAATATAATATCCGCGTCATCACTAACTCATGGGGCTCTTCAGGAGACTTTGATCCGAACCACCCGATCAACCTTGCGAGTAAAAAAGCTTATGACCGTGGAATCGTTGTTTTATTCGCAGCAGGAAATGAAGGTCCCGGTGAAAACACACATAACCCTTATGCGAAAGCTCCATGGGTAATCTCAGTTGGGGCTGGTGAAAAAGACGGCACGCTTGCTGACTTCTCCTCTCGCGGCACAAAAGGGGTAGGCGGAACATTTGAACTTCAAGGCAAAACATGGTCATGGGCAGATGAGCCTTCGATTGTAGCTCCTGGAGTCGATATCATCTCAACAAGAACTGTTTCACCGCTTACAGCTCTTTCAGCGGATGCCGATGCTGCTGCTATTGAACCCGCACATCTGCCTTATTACACAACAATGAGCGGTACTTCAATGGCCACGCCGCATGTAGCCGGAATCACTGCATTATTATTGGAGGCAGATCCATCACTATCACCTGACGAAGTAAAAACTGTTCTTCAGCAAACAGCAACCAACATGCCGGGTTATGAAACTTGGGAAGTCGGAGCAGGTTATGTGAATGCTTACGCAGCTATCGATGCAGTATTTAACAATAAAACATATGGTGAAACTTTAAATAGTGAACAAGTATTCAATGCCAACGTCTCGGAACAAACGAGCCAAGAGGAATTTGCTGTAGAATATATCGCTTCTGTGAGCTCACAGCACACATTCACTGTTGAAGAAGGTGTTTCAACAGTAGCGGCAAAAGCAAATGCTGCCGGCTTGCTAGAAGCCACAGGCAATCCAGTGAACTTAGTGTTAATCTCGCCGGATGGTACTGAATACAGTTCCGGTATCAGCTTATTGTTCGCTACTACTTATGATCGTACAGTTATCGTAAACAACCCGCAGGCCGGTGAATGGAAAGCCGAGGTACGGGGCTTGAGTGGCAACGAATTGAATCCGATCGGCCTGGCTTTACCCGAAACTGTCAAAGGCACCCTATCTTTTACAAAAGTGAATGAAATAACTGGTTTGACTGATATTTCAGGACATCCGGCAGAACCGGCAATCGCAATGGGCGTTAAAAACCGTCTATTCGATTCCAATGCAAAAGGCCAATTCAGACCGGATGAAAAATTGACCAGAGCCGATTTGGCCACTTATTTGGTGATGGGCGCTGAGATTCGCCAAAGCCTGCCCGCAACTCCAAGCTTTACCGATACGGATTCTGCCGTTACCCCTTACGCTGAAGCAGTTACAGCAAAGGGAGCAGCGTTCCGTGATTACGGACAAGTATCGGGCGGTGTCATGAAAGCCAGAGACAACGGAACTTTCGATCCAAAAGGCAGCGTAACAAAAGCTGAACTTGCCTATTCCTTGGTGCAAAGCCTTGGGTTGCAAAAACAGGCAGAAGAATTCAGTGGCGATATCACGGTTCAGTATAAAGATGAACGTATTGCCATTAAAGATCAAAGCAGTATTCCTGCCGATTTGAAACCATATGTCCAGCTTGCTTTGGATTTGAATATTCTTAATGCGCAATTCTCTGTCACACAAGGAAAATATGATTTGAAACCGACAGTAGAAGCTGTCTTCAATCCTGGCGAACAAGTTCTGCGCGGTGATTTTGCCGTAGCATTCAGCCGCCAGTACGAAGCATTTTTCACAAACTAATAGAAAATCCCGCATTCCTGCCAGAATTGGCTGGTATGCGGGATTTTTATTTTCTATTAAGATCATCATCTATCGCGGAACAGGCCTTTATTTCAGCCTAAACATTTTTGAATCTCTCTCACTACCTGCCCCAAATAAGACTGTCCGTGCGGCACAAGATTCGCCAATGTAATACTCTTCTGTGATGGGGTTCTGGGCGCGGCAAGTCCCTCTGCACTTTCGATTCTTTCAGTGCCACCTGTGCATAAATTATAAAAATCCTGAAAATCGAATTTGAACATATCTGCCACTTCTTCCTTCTGGAAGTGGTAGCTGTTGTCGAGCTCTTTTTCCGTCTTATACAAAAAGACATGACATCTTTCATTGTCGACGAAGTTCTGGAGGACGAGCTGATCTTTAATGATGCCAAGCGGGGTCAAATCATCAAATACCACGTCTATCCCGAGTTCTTCCTGAACTTCCCTGACGCCATCCTCGACCGTTTCATGCGCAAGGATGTGCCCGGCAGCGCTGATATCCAACAGATTCGGGAAATCCTTTTTGGCCGGACTTCGCAATTGCAGATGAATATAAGGCGTACCGTCCTGGATTTCCACTATCCAGCAATGGAAAGTCTCGTGCCATAAGCCTTTTTTATGTATTTCTTCGCGCGTCGCAATTCTAATCGGCGTACCGTCTTCCTCACAAGCCATAATCATTTCATCATTCATTTGTTCAAACCTCTTTTCTCTATAGACACAGAAAAGGTCTCAGGATTTTCCGAGACCCTTGAAGTATTCCAGCGATTCTTTTAATAACGTTTTGTCATAACCGGTCTTTTTGTGAATCCTCTCCACCCACTCGTCCATCGTTGCAAGCGGCGGATCTTCGATGAGTCCCTGGCTTGTGCTTAAAAAACTTTTCCAGTCATCGAATTCCCAGTGCGCAGTTTCATTTTCCAACGGCAAACGCACTTCCAATAGCGGTTTCGGATAAACGTGGCTCTGTGAAAAATCCGCAGCTTCAAGAAATTCCTCCATTGTTACAGGAAGGGCTGAGTAAACTTGCGTTGAAAACTTGCCATTCGGCCGGTGGTAAATCACTTTAAAGGTATCATTTTCCGAAAAAACTTGGACCTCTGCGCCAGGAAAAAAGCCTGTCAATCTTTCATCCGTATATGCTTTGTCGTCACCATCAATCAGTACCGGTTGCAGCCATTGATCGCCCAAATCGCATAGGTAACGCCGCCCTTCGCTGTCGACAGCCATGACCGCTGCATGCGCATCTTCTGTGCCGAGCCCGCTGCCGATTGGATAAGCTTCAATTCCTGCTTCTTCAAATGCAGCCAATAGCCAAATCGCCAAGTCAAAGCAATTTCCTGTAACACCGAACTCCTCATGATGCTGTTTCATCGTTTCGACAGCTCTTTGTTTCCTATTTGCGTGTTTCGAGTAAAGCCAAGCTTTCGTCAAAGTTTCCATGGGAAAATCATCGAATCTTCGCCATACAGCCAGTATCTCCTGTGATGCTTTCATCTATTCCACCTACTTTATTTGATTTTCTTCCGCCGGTAAACTGTAAAAACGATTATGGCGAGCACAATAAATCCTATCACCGGCAGCAGCCAACCGTTTTGGCTGAGCAAATCCACTTCTTCTGACGGCGCCTGTCCTTCACCTAAAACTGCGACATCTCCTTGTGCCTGGCTTAGTACAGCCGTGCGATCACAGATAATGGTTATTAGTTCATTGGTTCCGTACATATTAGATTTCACTGCGTAGACCAGATATTCCTGTCCCATATTGAACTCAAATCCGCAATCTCCTCCACCTTGACCAGTACTGATTTCCACCTGTGAGTGTCCGTCTCCTTTCCAGACTTGCGCCACTTGAAAAACAATAGACCGGGTAGAACTTGTAAGCAGCCTCGGCTTCTCATCGATCTCAATCACTTTACCACTGAATACAGCATCAGAGCGCTCCAATTCTTGCGTCACGCCTGGAGACTGCACACATGAGCATGCGCTGGCCGGCGTTGCCCAGCTCAAACTGCCTGCAAACAAGACAGCGATCATTAAAAATTTCAGCAGGCTCTTCATAGTCATCCACCCTTCTCACTTTTAGTATTGACCCGTTCTTTCCATTAGTGGCTATTTTTGATAAAAAGTTTCACCAAAAAAGCTGATGCTGCGAAATATTCGCGGCATCAGCCTTTTGGAATCACAGCAATCAATCTGCGTATGTACCTTTTCTCTGTCGGATCTGATAATAATTAAGATGTTTGAATAATGCCGATGCCGTTTCCTGATCAATCTTAAAGCCTATGCCATATTCGATTCGATCATTTCTCGTCGATTTTCTTACAATCGTTCCTTCAAGCAGAAATGCCTGTTCCAGTATTTCGAAGCTGCATTCCACTCGTTCGCCCATCGGAATATTGACCGGCGACGTAAACCTCATGCCGTTTACGCTGATGTTATCGACTACGATGGACATCGGAAGTTCTCCGAGGCGGGTGATTTTGCCATTGACCGATTCATGAAAAATTACACGGAAAAACTCGCGGCGATTTTCGCTCATTTCTTTCTCCCCTTAGTGTTCTCTCTTTTT
>CAZGMW010000032.1:0-10729 GCA_964526895.1 uncultured Planococcus sp.
CAGACGGTATCTTGTCCATTTCACTTTGCGGATTCAGAGAAAATTGTGGAACAATTTTTACTGGAGCACAAAGAGACCGATGGGATATTCGCCAGCAGTGATGTGCAGGCAGCCGGCGCACTGAAAGCAGCCCACAACTTGAAGCTGTCTGTACCGGATGACCTGCAAATTATCGGCTACGACGGCATTTCAATGGGAGAAATGCTGACTCCCGCTTTGACGACCATCGCCCAGGATATTTACAAAATGGGCGCAATAGCAGCCAGAGTTCTTATTAAGCAAATAGAAGGCCAGCCGATAGAAAACTTCATGAACGAGGTTCCGGTGAATCTTGTCGTTCGGGAAACGACGAAAGGAGTGGTGAAATGATAACAGTAGTCGGCAGTATCAATATGGATCTGGTTGTCCGGACGGACCGTTTTCCGAAACAGGGAGAAACGGCATTGGGAGATTTGTATACGACCATTCCGGGTGGAAAAGGAGCCAATCAGGCAGTCGCAGCTGCAAGGCTGGGAAGCGAAGTGCAAATGGTGGGGGCAGTCGGAACTGATGCGTTTGGCCATGTCCTGGCTGAAGGATTGGATAAAGAAGGCGTCCACATTGAACATGTAAAGCAATTGGAAGGAATGAGCGGCATTGCGAACATCCTGATTTCGGAAGGTGATAACCGGATTATCGTTGTGCCGGGAGCCAACCATCTTCTGAAGGAAGAAGAAATCGACGGGTTGGAATTTCTGTTTTCAGCAAGTGAGCTTGTGATTCTGCAATTGGAGATTCCGCTTCCGGTGGTGCAGCGTACACTGGAAATTTGTCATCGCATCGGAACGCCGACCATTCTCAATCCTGCGCCATCAGCCGGCTACCGGCCCGAAATGGAGGCTTACTGGACATATCTGACGCCCAATGAATCAGAGGCGGAAGAATTATTCGGTTCTCAATGGGAAACCGCTTTGGAACAATACCCGAACCGCTTGATTGTGACATTGGGTAAAAGAGGAGCCCGTTATTTTGACGGCGGCGAGCATGTGATTGTCGAAGGCTTTGAAACGTCAGTCGTTGATACGACTGGTGCCGGGGATACGTTCAACGGGGCACTGGGCGCAGCGCTTTCAGAACAAATGCCTTTTGAAGAAGCAGTGCGTTTTGCCAATGCTGCAGCTTCCTTGTCTGTAGAAAAAATGGGGGCACAGGGTGGCATGCCCGCAAAAGAGGATGTACTGAAAAGAATGCGTGGTGCATCAGATTGAAAAAGCATGGAATGATCAATCGTGATATCGCAGCATCCCTTGCCGGTTTCGGACATACAGATCACTTGGTGATTGCCGATTGCGGTTTGCCGATACCGAAAGATGTTCGCTGCATCGATTTATCATATGAGTTGGGAAAGCCTGCATTCATTAATATTCTCGATGCAGTTCTATCGGATTTTCAGCATGAAGCAGCATTTATTGCCCGGGAAATAGAAATATCTAACCCGGAAATGGAAGCGGAAATCAAAAGACGAAGTCCGGTGGAAATTATTTCCCATGAAGAATTGAAGCAAATGAGCAAGAGCGCAAAATTGATTATCCGCACCGGTGAGGCAAGTCCTTACGCTAATATTGTGCTTCGGTCGGGCGTAATTTTCTAGAGAGGCAGGTGTACATTTATGATTGAAATGACAGGTATTTCAAAGTCTTTCAGTGGCAACCAAGTATTAAAAGATGTTTCATTTTCATTGAAAAAAGGTGAAATCCACGCTTTGATGGGAGAAAACGGTGCCGGCAAGTCGACGTTGATGAAGCTGTTGACCGGAATTTATAAGCGGGATGCGGGGACGATAATCGTCAAAGGAAAAGAAGTAAATTTCTCCTCGCCTAAAGAAGCTGAAAAAGCCGGTATAGCTGTAATTCACCAGGAATTGAATATATTGCCGCACCTGTCCATCGCTGAAAACCTGTTTCTTGGAAAAGAAGAGACGTTCGGCAAAACGAGCATTTTAAAGACAAAAAGCATGAACAGCAAAACAAAAAAGATCCTTTTCGAATTGGGGCTCGATGTGAATCCATCGGCGCCTGCCAGTGAATTGTCAGTCGGTAAACAGCAAATTGTGGAAATCGCAAAAGCTTTGTCTGCTGAAGCTGAAGTCATTGTTATGGATGAACCGACCGCTGCCTTGACGGACCGGGAGATTGATACGCTCTTTAAGACGATTCGGGATCTGCAGAAAAAAGGAGTTTCTTTTATCTATATATCACACAGGATGGAAGAGATTTTCGCCCTCTGTGACCGCATTACCGTCTTGCGGGATGGCGAATTTGCGGGAGAGAAATTGATAAAAGACACCTCTTTCGAAGACATTGTGCAGCTGATGGTAGGCCGCGAACTTGGAGAACGTTTCCCGGATCGAAATGTGGAAATCGGAGAGGTCAAACTTGCCGTAAGAGGATTGACACGACACGGACATTTTGAAAATGTGTCATTCGATTTGCGAAAAGGAGAAATACTTTCCATTGCAGGTTTAATGGGTGCAGGGCGCACAGAAGTGGCGCAAACATTGTTCGGTTACCGCAAAGCAGATGCCGGCGAAGTGGAATTGGACGGCAAAAAGGTGAAAATCAACAGTCCACGCGCTGCTAAGAATTTAGGCATCGGTTATGTAACTGAAGACCGGAAATCGGAAGGCTTGCTGGTGGACTTTACGGTTGAAGAAAACATCAGTCTGACCAACTTTCACGAGATTTCAAAATATGGTCTCATCTCACAGAAAAAAGAAAGTGCACTTTATAACTCGATGAAGGAACGGCTCAGCATCCGGTCGTCCGGCCCCAATCAGACAGCAAAATCGTTGAGCGGGGGGAATCAGCAGAAAGTCGTCATAGCTAAGTGGATCGGAATTGAACCTGAGCTGTTGATCCTGGATGAACCGACCCGAGGCGTGGATATTGGAGCGAAGAAAGAGATTTACTCGATTATCAACCAATTGGCGGAACGGGGCGTAGCCATATTAATGATTTCGTCTGAATTGCCGGAAGTGCTCGGCATGGCCGACCGTGTCCTTGTGATGCATGAAGGCAGGCTCGCAGGCGAACTGTCGAAACAGGAAATGACACAGGAAAAAATTATGCACTATGCTACCGGAGGTGAAAGTAATGCAGCTCAAAACAGCTAATCAATCTTTATTTCAAAAAATTGCACCGTTTATTGGGTTATTTTTAATCATCCTCATCATTACTTTATTGAATCCTGGGTTCTTATCCATGGATAATATTCTAAACGTATTGAGGCAAGTATCGATAAATGCTTTAATCGCATTCGGTATGACGTTCGTTATTCTGACAGGTGGCATCGATTTATCGGTGGGTTCGATTTTGGCATTGACGGGAGCCGTTTCTGCCGGAATGCTTGCAAGCGGCGTGGATCCGATTCTGGCGATGTTCGTCGGCCTCTTGCTTGGCGCATTACTTGGTGCTTTCAACGGAGTCATCATTGCGAAAGGGAAAGTTGCTCCTTTCATCGCGACATTGGCAACAATGACGATTTACCGGGGGATTACACTGGTCTATACAGAAGGCCGCCCAGTATCCGGAATAGGCGACGGCGGAGCATTCCAGATGCTCGGCAGAGGTTATTTCCTCGGTATTCCAATTCCGGTGGTCACTATGATCATCAGTTTCCTCATTCTTTATTTTATCTTGAAGAAAACAACTTTCGGTCGCCGGGTATACGCAGTAGGCGGCAATGAAGAAGCTTCAATTTTATCCGGCATCAACGCGGATCGCATTAAAATCTATGTCTACTCATTGATCGGCTTCCTGTCAGCTTTTGCCGCATTGATACTGACATCACGCCTGAATTCTGCTCAGCCGACTGCCGGCCAGATGTTCGAGCTTGATGCCATTGCAGCAGTTGTACTTGGTGGCACCAGTTTAACGGGTGGACGCGGCTGGATTGTCGGTACGCTGATCGGTGCATTGATTATTGGTGTGTTGAATAATGGTTTGAACTTAATTGGGGTTTCGTCCTTCTTCCAGCAAGTGGTGAAGGGTGCAGTCATATTATTGGCGGTCCTGTTGGATCGTAAAAAAACAACTTAAGGAGTGTGGGAGAATGAATAAGTTCAAGTTTCTAGCAATGTTGGTTGCCATGATGGTTTTAGCAGCGTGTTCTATGGAGGGCCCAGGTTCGGAGTCTGAAGAAGAAGCAGTCGAAGTGGAATCGGATGGCGACTACTCAATCGGTTTTTCAATTTCTACATTGAACAATCCGTTCTTTGTAACACTGAGCGAAGGGGCTGAAGCGAAAGCTGAAGAGCTCGGCGCAGAAATTTCAGTTGTCGATGCGCAAAATGATGCAGCGAAACAAGCGAGTGATGTGGAAGATTTGATCCAACAAGACGTGGATCTGATCATGATCAATCCTGTCGATTCAGAAGCGGTTGCAACTGCAGTCGAATCAGCAAACAACGCTGGTATTCCGGTAATTTCGGTTGACCGCAGTGTAGAAGGCGGAGAAGTGGTTTCTCATATTGCCTCTGATAACGTCGCAGGCGGTGAAATGGCAGGCGAGTACTTGCTGTCATTAGTAGGAGAAGGTGCAAAAGTGGCTGAACTTCAAGGGGTTCCGGGAGCTTCAGCAACTCGCGAACGTGGAGAAGGTTTCAATAATGTAGCACAGGATAGTTTGGAAGTCGTGGCACAGCAAACTGCCAATTTCGACCGTGCTGAAGGATTGACAGTAATGGAAAACATTCTTCAATCCAATCCGGATATCGAAGGTGTATTTGCTCATAATGATGAAATGGCATTAGGGGCGCTTGAGGCGATCGAAGCATCAGGAAAAGATATCCAAGTTGTCGGCTTTGATGCTACAGCGGATGCGGTGCAAGCGGTCGAAGAAGGACGTCTTGCAGGTACAGTTGCCCAAAAACCTGAGTTGATCGGTGAAACAGGCGTAGAAACAGCATTCCAATTCCTTGAAGGGGAAGATGTTGAAGCGTCAATCCCGGTTGAACTTGAATTGATCCAACCTTAATAAGAAAAGTATCCAAAAAGCAGTTTTCCTTTTACAGGGGAAGCTGCTTTTTTGTGTCCAGTAAAATGTACTGTGAGAGGTTGGGAAAATTTTCTCGATTTAATCTAAACTCCCTTAAAGTATAATAACTTAACAATAATATTTAGATGACTTCTGTTAATTTAATGATAAATAAGTCAATCAAACAAATTATTAATAGGCATATGTAACTTTATGGCCATTATAGTCATTGGGAAATAAAGAACGGTATTGAATTGAAAAAAATGTAAGTTTACTATCATAGGTAAGCAAGTTAATGGATTGAAAGATCTCCACACATACAGGAGCATTTACGGGCTATTCTGAAAATCATTTTAATGGAGATGGACTTATGAAAAGAAGAATATTGTCGGCACTTATCATCATTTTATTGATTGGCTTAGGAGTGCTTGGATATGAATACTTCGGGAAAGCGGATTCAATGGCAGGATTATGGCGAGTGGATAAAACGTATGACACGCTTGAAGATATCAAAGAAGAGGCGGATCTGGTGGTGCATGTCCATGTTCCATTGTATTATGACGTTCGTCAAATCAATGAAGAAGGAACGACGACTAAACAAGCTTTTTATGAAGTAGGAATCGAAGAGGTGTTTCTGGATGAAACAGGGCATGGCTTCGATGAAGATTCCGAAATCGTAGTCAATCAGGTGATTGGTTTAAAAGAAGATGGAAATGATGGATACTCATCTGGACAAGGAATGAAACCGATGAAAACAGGAGAATATCTTTTGTTTCTGAAGAAAATCACCCACCCATCCGACGGTAAAAGTTATTATGTACCGAATTCAGCGCATCATCTTTACAAAAGCCGCGGCAGTAAAACCTTCAAGAACATCGCCTCAGATGAACTGAAGGAAATAAAGTATTCCGAACTGGCTGGCTGGCAATAAAGAGAAGAGAGTGGAAATTACAAAAAAAGAGTCTGTTTCAAAGTCATCCAACTGACATTTGAAACAGACTCTTTTCCCTTTATACCAGTTTAACTGTAATGCTGCCGTTATCGGATTGCAGGTCAACTGCGTGCTCGCCGGTTCCGAAAACTGTTCTACTTTTTCTTGAGCCGAATACAGAAACCGAGCCCCAATCGACTTCAGCGTTGATCGTAGCATTCTCCGGTTGTTTTTTTGTTTCCAGCAGAATGGAGCCGTTATCTGTTTCCAGGCTGATAGAGCGTTCAAGATCGGCCGCCAAAAGGTGGATGCGTCCATTATCTGTCTGTGCCTGGACGTCTCCTTCGACTTCTTTCAGCGTAATGGCTCCATTGTCCGAGACTGCATGCAGTTTGCCGGCGCGGATATCTTTCAAAGTCAATTGGCCATTGTCTGTTTCGGCTCTCAGGTTTTTCGCTTGGACACTTGTCAGTTTAATTGCCCCATTGTCCGATTTAACTGCGAAACTATCAGCATTTATTTGGTTCAGATCAACACTGCCGTTATCGGTTTCTACGAGCAGGTCTTTACTTTCCAGGCGGTTACCGGTTATGCCCCCGTGGTCGGAGAGGAGTGTGATTTTTTCGTATAATCTTGCAGGCAGCTTCACAATGAGAGTCGGAGACTTTAACCCGCCGGTTATCGTAAAAATTCCCCATTTTCGTGCTTCTTCTTTTAACGTAATCACCAGTGTGCGGTCAAGAATGTCTACAGCCAAATGTTGGCGATAGGTTTTATTTTCAACGTCCACATGCATTTGTCCATCATCTGAAGGAGAAATCTGCAGCAATGCATTATCGGTCTGGATATCCACTCTATCGAATTTGTCTTTTGAAATGTCGATTTTTTCAGCAGGGGCCGAAATTTGGCTGAAATCAAAACTGTCCACAAGCTCGCTGGCGATTGCATCGGGAGAACCAAGTTCTGCAGCGATTTCGTTTTCGGATTTACCATCAGCGCGACCATTTGCAAAGTATTCACGGATATCCTGCAGAATATCGTTGCGTTCTTCAGCAGGCAGCCGATTCAAAGATTGTTCAAGTAGTTGCAGAAATTGTTGTTCAGTCATTTTGCACACCCTCTTCGATTAGTTTGTTGACACCATCCGTAAAACTCTTCCACTCTTCAAGTTGCTCATGAAGATATGTCCTGCCGGCTTCGGTGAGCGAATAATATTTGCGCGGCGGACCTTCTGTCGACTCCTGCAAGTAAGTGGAGAAGTAACCTTCTTTAGTCAGACGGCGCAGCAGGGGATAGACAGCGCCTTCCGAAATGGCGATACGATCGGAAATCTTCTGCACCAACTCATAGCCGTAGCGGTCCTGTTTATCCAGAAGCACCAGCACGCAAAGGTTCAGGGCACCTTTTTTAAATTGAATATTCATCCAAACAGCCTCCTTTCATTACTAATGTTTTATAAACAGTAGTGATTAATGAATAATATATCATTCAGTACTATTCAATGCAAGGTATTAGAAGGAATTAATTGAAAATTTAAAAGCCTTTTCGTAAATAGCATACGAAAAGGCTGAAATGCATCTATTGTTTTGGCAAAACGATCTTTCGATACAGATGAACGGTGAAGAAATAATAGCAACTGTAAATTGCCAGGAAAATCAGGATGGACACCCACAGACGGTAATAAGGTTCATCCATGATGAATGTGAACATCCGCATGCCGACAAAGACATGCAGCAGCCCCAGGATGCCGGGGAACAGGAAAATGATGAATATTTCCCGGGACAGTGAGTTTTCGAGAAGTCTGCGCCGGACACCCAGTTTCCGTAAGCTTTCGTAGCGCCTGATATCATTATTGGCGCCAGACAGGATTTTGAACATCAGGATGCTTGCCATCATCGTCAGAAAAGCGAGGCCAAGGAAAAAGCCCATGAAAAAAGTTCCGCTGGCAATGGCGTATTGTGTTTTGAACTGGGCATACTTGGTCGCGACAGAATCGGTTTCCGGATCAAATCCGGTAACGAGATCGGGGTATATGTCCATTTGCAGCTCGTCCAGCTTCTGCCACTCTTCAATATAGGCAGAAAAGTCATCAGTTCTTGCCAGCACAATAGAAATTTCCTCTCCTTCGGCAAGTTCAAATTCCTCAAGCGGAACGATGCGGGTAGATCTTGTGCCTTCAAGAGCAGGGTTGATCGCATATAATGCCGTAAACCATTGGTCAGAGACAATTTGGTTGCCGTCCTCAATTTCCAGCTCCTCTGGCAGCGAATCGGGGCGGACTACTTCATACGTGACCATATCTCTAATCAGCGGAGGTGAAGCATTCAGCTCTTCCTGAACCAAATAGATAAACTCATCAGTCAACTTCATGCGGAAGGTGAGTTGTTCTTCAACTGGAATTGAATCTAAAACAGCCATTTCTGCAGCACCCGGGTTGTAAAGCGTAGCATCATACTGCCAATGTTCATCAATCGATGTGAAAGCGTCGTTTTTAAAAGCGAATCCGCCTGCAATGGCACCGGCAGACAAGGCGATCAGCAATGCTATCGTGGCAAGAACCCATTTCAGTGATGATAAACGAAAGTTAAGCTGTCCGGAAGTGAAAGAATTGATCCCTTTAAAATTCACTCTTTTATTGCGTTTCCATTTTCGGACGATGATAGGCAGCAGTGCCACGAATAGCACATAAGTGCCGAGCGTCGTTGCTATTGGTGCAGTGAATAACCCGATAAAACGGAGTGTTTCCATGAAATAGAGCGCAACATAACCGATTGCCAATAAAAAGAGGCCTAAGAAAATCATTAATGCAGCGTTTTTGGGCTTTTCCGGTAAAAGGTCGTTTTGTACTTCTGAGCGCAATAATTCAATGATGGAAATTTTGGCGAGCCATAAATTATGGATGGACGACGTAATAAAAGAAGTGACAAGGAAGTAAATCATGGTCCAGAAAACCGCCGGCAAATAGACGACCTTGAATTGAGTGAATTCGATATTCAGCTGGCTCATCAGCAGCCAGGAAACGATACGGGATAAAATGATTCCAAGTATGAGGCCAATGATGAGTGAAATTCCGGTTATGGCCATGGTTTCAATCTGAAATACACGCCGAATCTGGATTTTTTTCGCACCGATCAGTTCATAAAGGCCATATTCCTTTTTTCGTAAGGACAGCAGAAACGAATTGGTATAGAACAAATAGAAGAATGTGATGACAGAAAGCATAACGGTTCCGACGAGAAAGACCAATTGAATATTATTGATGACGGAATTTTGCAGGATAAATTCTTTATTCAGCGAAAGAGTCAGGAACATGTAAAATACAGCGATGGAAATGATCAGACCGGTAAAAAGAATGGCATAATCCCGCTGTTTCTTTTTCAAGCCGTTTAACGCCAGTTTCAGAATCATGAGTGGACACCTGCCAAAGGTGTGCGATCCAGGTCACCGAGAACGGCGAGAATTTCCTGATGAAATTCATCGCGCGTCCCGGATGGAAAAAGTTCACGATCCAGTTTCCCGTCTTTGATGAAAAGGAGCCGGCTGCAATAACTGGCGCTGCGCGGGTCATGGGTCACCATCAGGATGGAGACTTTCCGTTCTTTATTCAAATCGGCTAATGTGTCGAGCAATGTGGCGGCATTCTGGGAATCGAGTGCACCGGTTGGCTCGTCGGCGAGCAGCAATGTCGGTTCATGGATTAAAGCACGGGCGATGGCGGTCCGCTGTTTCTGGCCGCCTGACAGCTCTGCCGGATATTTTTCTGTAATATCACCAATTCCGAGCAAATTTGCTACTTGATGAACGCTTGCCTGGATTTTATCTAATTTCTTATTCTGGAGCGACAAGGGCAATGCAATATTTTCAAAGACCGTCATATTTTCTAAGAGATTAAAATCCTGAAAGATGAATCCCAGGTTTTGCGAACGGAAGTCTGATAGCTGATCTTCGTTCATAGCGGATACGGAAGTCCCGTCAATCGTAATTTCACCGCTTGTCATCGGATCCAGCGTCGCAACCATATTCAATAAGGTGGTTTTTCCTGAACCGGACGGCCCCATAATGCCGATGAATTCACCTTCATTCATTGAAAAAGATAAATCGCTGATTGCGGTATAGACGGCAGAACCTTTTTTGCCGTAAGTCTTTGAGATGTTTTTTGCCTTTAATATAGTTTTCATACCAATTCCTCCAGTTTCTAAGTCTAACTTGATAACCAGAGTGTAACCGACAAACATGAAGAATTACTTTCGATAAAAATGAAGAATTCTTAAGGTTTAAAAAAGCTCCCAAATCATTATTAATGACGTGGGAGCCGTTTTTCTTATATTATTCTTTTTCTGTGAAGAATGTTATCACCGCAAAAAGCAGGAAAGCCAGCAACAATAAGGAGCCGCCAACGATGAAAATCACCATCACCAAGGTATCGCCCCAATTGAACGGATTCAAATTATACAGCCACATGCCACCCGTCAGGCCGACTGCACCTACCATTGCCAGAATACCGTGGATGGTGACGAGTTTTTTATATTTGATCGTGTAGGCGTGATAGAAAATGCCCCAGGCAAATACTGAGAGCCAGCCGACGAGCAAAATATGCGCATGGATCGGGCGCAGTGAATAGTCCATCTGGCCAGCCATATGTGAACCAAGATATGTGCCGAGAAAACCGAAAATTGCCGAAAAGCGGATCAATCTTAAACTCCAAACTTTTTCCATGAATAAAAACCCTCCAAATTATAGTTGTTTCATATCGGGATGGGGCAAGGTGAGGATGAATTCACTGCC
>CAZGMW010000033.1:0-10453 GCA_964526895.1 uncultured Planococcus sp.
CATTATTTCGGAACTTTCGGCATGTTATTGCTGGCCGTCATTATCACGCTTGCCTGCCTTACAACAGCGGTGGGGCTTATCGTGGCGAATGCGGGGTTTTTCAATAAACTGACGCCGAAAGTCAATTACAAACTCTACGTTGTAATTTTTTCTGTTTTTTCATTGATTGTAACGAATGCGGGTCTGGCGAATATCATCGCTTTTTCAATTCCGGTCCTGCTGTTCTTATACCCATTGGCCATTGTACTGATTATGCTGGCTTTTCTGTCGCCATTATTCAAACATAAGCGCTTTGTATATGCAGCTGCAATTATTGTGACATTCTTCATTGCTCTCATAGATGGACTGAAGGCGCTGATGGCTTCCCTCAATTTGGAGAATCCTGTATGGTTGCAGGCAATTATTGATTTCTATGATGTTCTCCTTCCGTTGTACAGTGAAGGGCTCGGTTGGTTATTGCCAGCATTGGCGACTATACTTATAACGGGAATCATTGCTCGTTTCAGCGGTGGGGAAAGTGTAGCTCCCGACTGATCGACAACAATTAAACAATGATTAAGCGTAAAACAGCTCTGTGGCTTTTAGCCACAGAGCCTTTTTTATCTGAGTGGAAATTGCAATGATTTTGGGAAAATGCTGTCAGTTTGACCCGCTGAAAAAGCGGGAATAGGATAATACGATAATTTCAAGAAAGGGGCTGCAAAATGCTTACTTTAGTGCCCAGTAAAGATATGAAGACAATTGCTGTAGAAATCGAAGGACATGTGACAAAAGATGAATTATTGAAACTCGATAAAGTTATACAAGAAAAGTTTTCGGAAAAAGGGGAGTTTAACCTTTATGCCATTCTTTATCATTTCGAAGGCGCCTCTTTGAAAGCTATGCTTGAAGAGATGAAAATCGATGTCAAACGTTGGAGCCAGTACAATAAATTGGCTGTAATCAGTGATGACGAAAAACTTGAAAAAATGGTCGAAGCCAGCAATGTTTTGCCTTCCATCAAAACCAAACATTTTGATATCAATCAGATGGAAGCAGCTTGGCAATGGATCAGTGAATAAGAAAGGCGTTTTGCACAGTTTAAGTGCAAAACGCCTTTTCTTTTGGCTCAAGGACTATATTCTTCGATATACAGCAGCTCGGCTTTGACGATTTGGTACATGCTGAGCACAATCGTTTTGCCGGCTGCATCCTCTACCGGAAGAAAACTGACCATGACACCGGAGAAATTGTATTCGAGCGGTCCCTCGATACGAATGTTCTCCAGCCATTCCCCGTTCGTCAAAAGAATGTTATAGATGTGGAATCTTTTCTTCATGCATATTCCTCCTCAGTTGTTATTCCAATGAAAAGAGTGTATTGAGAGAGGCTTTGTATTACACTTATTATATGATAAAGGGGCCAATACAGATAGGATGAGAATTGATGAAACAGGAAATCACCATTAAATTGAAAGACCAGTCCAAAACGGAAATTGCCGGAGGCTATCCGTTGATTACCAAAGATTCGCTTGAAAACACCGACAGTTTAAAAGAAGAAGGAACGATACTCAAGCTGACAGACAAGCAGGGACGGTTTGTGGCAAAAGCTTATTACGGCAATCAGAACAAGGGTGTCGGTTGGGTATTGACGCGAAATGAAGCTGAGCTGATTGATCAGGCGTTCATCGAGCGGAAGCTGATCGAGGCGATGCGCCGCCGCAGGGAAATGTTCAATAATCCCGAAACAACCGCGTTCAGGCTGTTCAACGGGGAAGGGGACGGATTTGGTGGAATCATCATCGACTATTACGATGGCTATTTTCTGATCAGCTGGTATAGCGAAGGGGTCTATGTCTTTAAAGAACAGCTTGTTGCTGCATTGCAGAATGTCGCTGAGTTCAAAGGCATTTATGAGAAAAAGCGCTTTGATACAAAAGGGCAGTATATTGAAGACGATGATTTTGTTGCAGGCGAGCGAGGCGAGTTTCCACTGATCATCAAAGAAAATGGCATCAATTACGCTGTCTATATGAATGACGGTGCAATGACTGGCATATTTCTGGATCAGCGGGAAGTCCGCAATGCGATCAAGGAAAAATATGCGAACGGGAAAACCGTATTGAATACTTTTTCATACACAGGAGCCTTTTCTGTGGCGGCAGCTCTTGGAGGAGCGGATAAAACGACCAGCGTCGATCTGGCTAAAAGAAGCAATGCCAAAACGATCGAGCAATTCAGCGTCAATGGCATCGATTATGAAAGCCAGGATATCCTCGTTATGGACGTTTTCAATTATTTCAAGTATGCCAAACGCAAGGAACTGAAATTCGACGTAGTGATTTTGGATCCTCCGAGTTTTGCGCGTTCAAAAAAATATACGTTCAGCACGTCGAAAGATTATACGAATCTGATGAAAGAAGCGATAGCGATCACGGAAGAAAGTGGCACTATCGTCGCTTCGACAAACAGCGCATCTTTCGGCATGAAAAAGTTTAAAGGGTTTATTGACCGGGCCTTTAAGGATTTGGGCAAGAAATATACGATTGTCGAAGAATATTCTCTGCCGTCGGATTTCCGGGTAGATCCGAAATTTTCAGAAGGAAATTATCTGAAAGTATTATTCGTCAGATTGCAATAGGAGATGAACGAAATTGAAGAATCCACCAAAATTAAAAATGGAGAAGACGGTCTTTGAACATTTTTTCGATTGGCTGGGTATTTTATCGTTCGCTGCTATCATGATTTATCTGCCTATTCAATGGCCATCGATTCCCGGCACCGTACCGATTCATTTCAACGGGTCCGGTGAAGCCGATGGGTGGGGTCCTAAGTGGATGCTTTTCCTTCTGCCGTTTGTCGGAATCATTCTTTGGATTGGTATGTATCTTTTGGAGAAACAGCCGCATATACACAACTACTTGAATTTAAGGGAAGATAATATAAGAGCGCAATATAAGAATTCCCAACTTCTCGTGAATGTAATGAAAAACGAAGTCCTGATTTTCTTTGCCTATTTTACCTGGACCAGTGTCCATATTGCCCGAGGCCAGGAAGATTGGCTTGGAGCATGGACGATGCCTGTCTTTTTAATTATCATTTTTGGATCGATTGGATTTTTCATAGTCCGCAGTTTTCGGCTGTAAAGGCGGAACATGTGACGGAAATTTGGAGCCATACCCATTTTTTTCGGTGCTTTTCATTCAGTCGGCTTGTAGTGGCTGCAGCTGCTCTTTTATAATGATGGATAGTATGAGTGAGGAGTAGAAGACTTTGAAAAATGCGTTGAATCAATTTCGTTTCATGGGAATAGTGGAAGGCGGCTCTTTGCTGCTGCTGTTGTTTATCGCCATGCCGCTGAAATACTTTTTCCACATACCGGAAGCAGTCAGCATCGTCGGGGCGCTTCATGGCGGTTTGTTTACGGTTTATGTTCTGATGATTGTTTACGCCGCTTTCGCTGTCAGATGGCCATTCCGGTTTACGATCGGCGCTTTTGCTGCAGCGTTTATTCCGTTCGGCAACTTCGTGTTGGACAGAAGACTTGAAAACTGGAAGCAGCTGAAAGCAGCTTGAGACACTTGGGGAGCGAGTCCCCGGGTGTCTTTTTGCTTCCAAATTGTTTTATAATAAAGAAATCAGCCGCCTGATGGCAGGTGGTTAGAATGATGAAGATACATAAAAAATTCCAAACGGAGGACCTGCAATGGCGAAGGCAATACAGAAATCTATGTCGGGGAATCCGGTTTATCCGGTGATGTTCGCGATTGGCGCATGCCATTTGCTGAACGATTCCCTGCAGGCGGTCATCCCGGCGATGTTTCCGATATTAGAAGAAGACCGGGGACTGTCTTTTACACAACTTGGCCTGATCGCCTTTGCGCTTAATATGGTGGCATCCGTCCTGCAGCCGGTTGTCGGCTATATCAGTGATAAAAAACCGATGCCGTATGCCTTGCCGCTTGGTATGACAAGTTCATTCCTGGGCATTGCGGGACTTGCTTTCGCCCCTGAATATTGGATGATTCTCGTATCCGTCATGTTTCTGGGCTTCGGTTCGGCGGTCTTTCATCCGGAAGGATCCCGGGTTTCCTATATGGCTGCGGGTTCTAAAAGAGGCTTGTCCCAGTCGATCTACCAGGTCGGCGGCAATTCCGGGCAGGCGCTGGCACCATTGATCAGTGCCTTCATCCTTGTTCCGCTGGGCCAAATCGGTGCTGCGCTGTTTCTATTCGTGGCGGCGCTCGGCATCTTTATCCTGTCAAAAATTTCACGCTGGTATAAAGAGCAATTGGAACAGGAAAAGCTGCAGAAAGTGAAGAAAGTGCTCCTGTCGTCATTGCCGGAAATGACCCGTAAGCAAGTGGGGGTCGCTTTGACTCTGCTGCTGATCATCATATTTGCGCGCTCTTTTTATGTCACGAACATTACCAGTTTTTATATTTTTCATTTGATGGAGGGGTACGGACTGACAATCCAGCAGGGCCAGCTGTACATCTTTCTTTTTCTTGGTGTTGGCGCAGCTGGCACATTTTTTGGTGGTCCGCTGGCAGATAAAATCGGACGAAAGAATGTCATCGTCCTGTCGCTTGCTGTACCGATCCCCCTCGCATTGATGTTGCCGTACGTGCCGCTGTTTGCGGTTCTGCTGCTTCTGGGATCCATCGGGTTTTTCATTATGCTTAGCTTTTCAGTAACAGTCGTTTACGCGCAGGAATTGGTACCGAGCAAAATCGGGACAATGGCGGGGCTGACGGTTGGCCTGGCGTTCGGCATGGGTGCAATCGGCGGTGTAGTGATCGGTATCCTGATGGATTCAATCGGTGTTTATGAGACGATGGTTGTTGTGTCGTTTCTGCCGCTTCTGGGATTAGTCGGCCTTGGATTGCCGAAAGACCGTAAAATTACCGCAGCTAAATAAGGGAGATGGAATAATTATGGAGAATAAAGTTAAAATACCTGAAGTTCCGGAAGTATTATTAACAGATCGTCTGAAATTGCGTATGCCAAAACCGGGTGATGGCAAAAAGATCAATGCGGCCATCAAAGCCTCCATGGATGAATTGAAGCCGTGGCTCGGTTTTGTATTGGAAGATCCTTCTCCAACTGACACCGAAATCAATACGATGGAAGCACACATCCTTTTCTTGAAACGTGAGAATCTCCGCTATTTGATCTTTGATAAAGAGACAGATGAATTTATTGGCTCGACCGGGTTCCATAATATTGAATGGGATATGCCGAAAATGGAAATCGGCTATTGGATCAGCACGGTACATAGCGGCAAAGGCTATATGATGGAAGCGGTAAGTACTTTAACTGAGCTTGCTTTGAACGGTTTCGGCTGCCGCCGCCTCGAAATCCTTTGTGATGCGGAGAATACCAAGAGCCGTGCTGTTCCGGAGAAATTGGGTTATACATTGGAAGGTGTTTTACATAACGATGAATTATCAGTGGACGGAAAAAGGCTGACAGATACGTGCGTATATGCCAAATGGCAATAATATGACCACGATAGGAGTTTGAAATAATGGAGAAAAAACAGGGGAAAGTCGGTTTGAAACCATTCGTATCCCTTATCTTATCTTTAAAGATTCCAAAAACAGCATTGATATTCGGTTTGTTGGCCAGTCTGATAACTACACTTGTCGGACTTATTGTCCCGCTGCTGACCCGAAATCTGGTGGATGGTTTTTCGGTGGAATCTTTGAGTGTGCCTCTAATTATTGGAATTGTCGCTGCGTTTATCATTCAGGCAATCATCAATGGAGTATCCATTTATTTGTTGAGTAAAGTCGGGCAGCGCATTGTTGCAGGCTTGCGCGATAAAATGTGGATTCGTCTGATCCGGCTGCGGGTCGGTTATTTTGACCAGCATTCGAGTGGTGAAACGGTCAGCCGAGTGGTCAGTGATACAGGGGTTGTCAGAAACCTCATCACGGATCATTTCCCGAATTTCGTTACAGGCATCGTTTCGATCATCGGAGCTGTGATTATTCTGCTGATTCTCGATTGGAAGATGACGCTGATCATGCTGCTGGCAGTGCCTGTCACCGTATTGATCATGATTCCACTTGGCCAGCGGATGGCAAAAATCTCGCGGACGCTGCAGGATGAAACGGCTGAATTCAGCGGGCATGTCCAACAGACAATCAGCGAGATCCGTCTGATGAAATCATCCACGGCTGAAACAGTGGAAGAACAAAAAGGTATGAATGGCATTCAACAGCTTTTCAAAACGGGGATGAGAGAAGCGAAAATTTATGCAATCATTGCACCGCTGATGTATGTCGTAATGATGGCGGTGATTGTTACAATCATCGGCTACGGCGGAATCCGGGTAGCGGAAGGAACGATGTCGACAGGTTCGCTTGTGGCGTTCCTATTGTATTTATTCCAGATCATCATGCCGGTGACGACTTTTGCCATGTTTTTCACTGAACTTCAAAAAGCAAAAGGGGCAACCGAGCGAATCATTGGAATCCTGGAATTGCCGCTTGAAGAAGGGCAGCAGGGCAAGGAACTGGACATTGCCGGCAAGCCATTGCGCGTTTCCGGTGTAACATTCTCATATGAAACCGGCGAACCTGTGCTGCAGGACGTCAGCTTTGAAGCACAGCCCGGTGAAATGATCGCGTTCGCCGGACCGAGCGGGGGCGGGAAAACGACTGTGTTCGGGTTGCTGGAACGTTTCTATGAACCGCAAAAAGGCGAAATTCTGATCGGAGATATACCGATACGGGAGCTTTCCATTAATGCCTGGCGCGACCAGATCGGTTATGTATCTCAGGAATCGGCTATGATGGGCGGGACGGTCCGCGCCAATCTGACTTACGGCTTACCGGAAACGGCAGAAATTTCGGATGAACAATTATGGACTGTTGCGCGGATGGCCTATGCTGAAGACTTCATAAAAGAGCTGCCGGAAGGGCTGGATACACAAGTCGGCGAGCGAGGCGTCAAATTATCTGGTGGACAAAGACAGCGGATTGCGATTGCCCGCGCTTTCCTGCGTGACCCGAAGATTCTGATGATGGACGAAGCGACGGCCAGTCTCGACAGCCAATCGGAAGGCATTGTGCAACAGGCGTTAAGCCGATTGATGGAAGGGCGCACGACACTTGTCATTGCCCACCGGCTTTCGACCATTGTGGATGCTGACAAAATCATCTTTATCGAAAAAGGGCGGGTGACCGGTATGGGCAAACACAATGAATTGACCGGTTCCCACAATCTTTACCGGGAATTTGCAGAACAGCAATTAACTTAATTTTAATGCTTGACCTTGACGTTGCGTGAAGGTGTAATGTGGACTCATCAGGAGGTGAGGAGATGGAATATACCGTTCAGAAGTTGGCCAAGATGGCGGGAGTCAGCACGAGGACTCTCCGTTATTACGACGAAATTGGCTTATTGGAGCCGGCCAGGAAAAATTCGTCCGGCTACCGGATCTACGGCAGGGAAGAAATCGATAAACTGCAGCAGATTCTTTTTTACCGTGAACTCGGCCTGGACCTGGACAGCATCCAAAAGATCATTTCGAATCCATCATTTGATGGCCCGGCAGCACTCCGGATGCACCGGGAAAAACTCCTCGCCCGGCGCCGGCAGCTGGATCTCCTGATCACTAATGTGGAATCCACGATTTCCACAGCAGAAGGGAAGAGCGTAATGGCTGACAATGAAAAATTCAAAGGCTTCAAACAGAAATTAGTTGATGACAACGAGCGGCAATATGGAGAAGAAGTTCGCGGAAAATACGGCGACGACTTGGTCGACAAGTCGAATGCGAAAATGCTCAATATGAGCGAAGGGAAATATGAAGAGTTTAAAGATTTAGAGCAGGAAGTGCTGAGTACGCTTGCGGAAGCATGCGGAACGGGAGATCCTTCCGGCGAACTGGCTCAGAAAACAGCTGATCTTCATAGGAAATGGCTGTCATTTACATGGCCAGCCTACAGCAAAGAGGCGCATGCGGGACTTGCGCAGATGTATGTGGATGACGAGCGCTTTGCCGCTTATTATGACAAGGCATGCGCAGGCGGAGCAAAATTCCTGCGTGATGCGGTTCTGGTTTATACCGGGATGGAGCCGAAAAGTTCTTTTGAATAAGGAAATAAAGTAAAGTAAGGCTGCGAATTTTAAATTCGCGGCTTTTTTTATTGTGTGGGCAGGGTTCTAGTGTTCATAGTAGTAGCGATTTTGAAATATTATACATATTTTTAAAAAACATCTCGTAATTTGAAACAGAAAGTATTTAGGCCATTTTGGAAAGTATTCTGGTGGAATTGGAAAGTATTTAAGCTATTTTGGAAAGTATTTTAGACAATTTGGAAAGTAAGTCCAAATAATGGGAATTAAAATTATCATAATCATCCCGAACAAAGCAAATGGACTGTTTATCCAGTTAACTGGAAATTATATTCTGCCATCATGCGATATTTCTGCAATGCTGCGGAGAAAATCAACCAATATACCAACCAAACCGTTTACTTGCATGAATTTGATACACAGCTAGTTTCATATGACGCTGACAGGGAAAAGCTGATAAAAAGAGGAGGCTGCCAAAATGATTGAAACGGATTTGACACTCAGAATAATGAGTTTTAATATTTCTTCTGGTCTGACGATAGACGGCCGCCTCGATCTCGAACTTACAGCTTCGGTCATAGAAGAAGCGGAAGTTGATATTGTAGGTCTCCAGGAAGTGGAACAGAATTTTTCAGAACGCAGCAGTTTTATGGATCAGGTCAAGTGGTTAGCTAAGAGACTTAAAATGTATGCTGCTTTCGGCCCGAATCTGACTGCCCACCCTGCAGATGCCAGGTGGCCGATGCAAGCTTATGGCAATGCAGTGTTGAGCCGGCATCCAATTAAAAGTTACCGCAATCATCTATTGGAAAAGTTGGGAACCGGTCCGGAAAGTGAACAGCGGGGATTGATAGAGGCAACTATAGCGGTAAACGGGAAATCAATTGCATTCTACAATACGCATCTTTCGCTGAAAAAAAAGCAACTTGAACATAATATCGAAGAATTGCTGAAAATCATCAGGCATCAGGAGCTTCCGGCCATCCTGACCGGCGATTTTAACGCGGAACCGGACAGTCAGCATATGCAAAGAGTGGAAGAAGAGCTGGACAATGTTTTCGGATCTGCTGCTGCTCATCCGGAAACTTATAAAAAGCAAGGTGACCACGGACAAAAGATCGATTTCATTTTTTACAGCAGACATTGGCAAGTGCTGGAAGCGGAGACTATTGATACGGAAGCGTCCGATCACAGGCCGATTCTTGCCGTTTTGGAACTATATCCTGAAGCTTAACAATTCTTTACAAACCTTTACACGGGTGATACAGTATTTTTTTCTGATGCTTGTTATACTGAATTGGAAATCTTATGTATCTGTCCCTGAAAATTAAGTTTGTTTGTAAAAAAGGAGAGCGAAGCATGAAAAACAGGAAACCGCCGATTGTCAAAGTAATGTCGTTTAACATCGCCCACGGTTTAGGAATGGATGGAGTTACGGATATTGAAAGGACGGCTACTGTTATTGAAGAATCCTGCGCAACCGTAATCGGCTTGCAGGAGGTTGATCGTTTCTTCGGGGAACGCAGCCAATTTATGGACCAGGTGGAATGGCTGGGCAACCGGCTTGGAATGTACACTGCTTATGGAGCAAATTTGGATTTTGCATCAGATCAGGCAGGTAAACCAAATCAACAATACGGCAACGCAATATTAAGTAAATATCCCATCACGTTTAGTGAAAATCATCATATGACTCCTGTGAATCAATGGTATGGAAATGATGAGCAGCGTGGAGTACTTGAAGCGGTCATTGAAATTGATGATATGGCCATCAGTGTCTTTAATGCCCATCTTTCATTAAAAGATGAAGAACTGAAACTCAGTGTCAAAGAGATATTGGCCTTAACAGAAAAGAGTAAATTTCCTTGTATCGTTATGGGAGATTTCAACGCACCTCCTTTTTATGCGCCAATCCAGAAAATGAACCGTCATTTTACTGATGCTTTTCTGAAAATGAAAAGAGGCGACGCTTATACGTATCCATCACCGTATTCCTATGACACGACCGGGGTGGACCTGAAACCTGTCACCCGTATCGATTATATTTTCTTCGGTCCTGAAATAGAAGTTGCGCAAACCGCAGCCATCTCAACAGATGTTTCCGACCACTTGCCGATAGTGGCAGATCTTGTGTTGGCCAGAACAAAACAGCCTTTGCCTGCAAAAGGAAAAACCTCAAAAGCGAAAGCTTAGTGAAGATTTGATATATTTTCGATAGAAAAAAGGAGAGCTCAGGGGGCTCTCCTTTTCATATTAACTATAAACAGCCTTGCCGGAAGCTTGCTCGCGGCGGCATAATTTGACAAGCAGATAGACAAGCGGTGTGTCAGCTGCTGCCACGATCCACTTGAACAGGTATTGCGTGATAATCATGCCGATCAAAG
>CAZGMW010000034.1:0-10244 GCA_964526895.1 uncultured Planococcus sp.
CAGCAAGCGGGTTCGTCTGATCCATAAACTGTGATAATTGAGAGCTACCGAAGAACTCTTTAATCGACGCAATAACCGGACGGATATTGATCAATTGTTGAGGTACGATTGCTTGTGTATCGTTGATCGACATACGCTCACGCACAACACGTTCCATGCGGGATAAACCGATGCGGAACTGGTTTTGCAAAAGCTCTCCAACTGAGCGGAGACGACGGTTACCAAGGTGATCGATATCGTCAGTGTTTCCAACTCCGTATAAAAGGTTAAAGAAGTAACTGATAGAAGAAATAATATCAGCAGGAGTTACATGCTTGATCTTATCTTCTATATAAGCATTACTTATAACAGTAATTTCTTTTTGCTCTTCGTCGTTTGGAGCATAGATTTTAACAGCCTGCAACGTAACATCGCCTTCTAAAACTCCGCCTACTTGAGTGACAGTATGGAAGCCTACACCACTTTCAAGGTTCGGAATGATCTTATCAAGGACGCGGCGATCGATGACTGTACCAGCTTCCACCAAAATCTCTCCTGTTTCAGGATCAACTAAAGTTTCGGCAATAGTCTGATTGAAGAGGCGGTTTTTGATGTGAAGCTTCTTGTTCATTTTGTAACGGCCTACATTGGCCAAATCATAGCGTTTTGGGTCGAAGAAGCGAGAGTATAATAAGCTTTTAGCGCTTTCGACTGTCGGCGGCTCACCAGGGCGCAGACGCTCGTAAATTTCCAGCAGAGCTTTTTCAGTGTTTTCTGTATTGTCTTTTTCAAGCGTATTGCGCAAGTATTCGTTATCACCCAGCAATTCAATTATTTCCTCGTCTGAACCGAAGCCCAGTGCTCTTAAAAGAACAGTTACAGGAAGTTTGCGTGTGCGGTCGATTCTGACATATACCACGTCTTTTGCATCTGTTTCGTATTCAAGCCAGGCACCACGGTTTGGAATGACAGTTGCGCCAAACCCTTTTTTACCGTTTTTATCTGTCTTGTCATGGAAATAGACACTTGGTGAACGGACAAGCTGTGAAACGATTACGCGTTCAGCGCCGTTAATGACGAAAGTGCCTGTTTCTGTCATCAAAGGGAAATCCCCCATGAAAACATCCTGCTCTTTCACTTCATCCGTTTCTTTGTTGTGAAGACGTACTTTAACACGCAATGGAGCTGCGTAAGTAACATCCCGTTCTTTTGATTCGTCTACCGGATACTTTGGATCTGCAAGACTGTAATCAACAAACTCGAGCGACAGATTTCCAGTGAAATCTTCAATCGGCGAAATATCGCGGAACATTTCGCGCAGCCCTTCTTCAAGGAACCACTCATAAGATGATGATTGAATTTCAATCAGGTTCGGAAGATCCAGCACTTCACTGATTCTCGAAAAACTTCTGCGTTGACGATGTTGACCGTACTGAACTAGTTGACCTACCAACTTATTCACCCCTCAATAAAACGATTATAGGTCTTTGCGATTTCTACAAAATGGTGTATGATATCGAAAAGACAAAAAGAAAACGAGACCAATAAATCAGCTCATTTTCGGTTAACACGTGATTGGTACTGTCGCCATGCTCTGCCCGAAAAAGGGCAAACGACCTCAAAATAATAAATTTTGCATTTCATTATAATATCATAGGGATTTTGTCAAGTCAAACTTTTCTGGCCTCAAAAATAAAGTATCCCTTCTTCTTTTCTGCCACACGGCAATTGCCGAAAAGCTCTTCCAATTTTTCCTGCGTTGAAGGAGCTCCCTGCTTTTTCTGGATAACAACCCATAATGATCCACCGGGCGTAATCTTCTTGCTTGCTTCTTCGTAAAATCTGAAAACCGTTTCCTTCCCTGCACGGATCGGCGGATTCGTCAATATTGCCGAAAACCCTTCCTCCTTGACTGAAGACAGTCCATCACTTTCATAGATTTCCACATTTTCGACGTTGTTTTTCATGGCATTTTTCTTCGCTAATTCGATGGCGCGCGTATTAACATCCACCATATGAACTTGTTTCAGCGGGAAAGACTTTGCAACGGCAATTCCGATCGGCCCATAACCGCAGCCAACATCCAATATCGGCCCTTCTATTGAAGAATTTTCAAACGTTTCAATCAACACTCGGGAACCAAAGTCTACTTCACTCTTGCTGAATACACCTGAATCCGTCTGGAAATGGAATTTTTCGCCTCGCAATGTAAAATCCCATTCTTGGGGTTTGCTTGTTGTTTGAGGATTTTTGGAATAATAATGTTGTGACATATGAAGGCCTCCTTACATTAATCAACCAGCGGCAATAGAATTAAATTTAAAAAGAAGAAAAAGCTCGTCGGTTTACACTGACGAGCTTTTTCTGTGTTGCTATTAAGGTGCAGAAATTATTTAACTTCTACTCCAGCGCCAACTTCTTCAAGTTTGCCTTTGATTTCTTCTGCATCTTCTTTAGAAACGCCTTCTTTAAGAGCTTTAGGAGCTTCGTCAACTAGTGCTTTAGCTTCTTTCAAGCCTAGGCCAGTAACTTCACGTACTGCTTTGATAACTTTGATTTTTTGATCTCCAGCAGATGTAAGGATTACGTCAAATTCAGTTTGCTCTTCAGCAGCAGCAGCGCCGCCGCCAGCTGCAGCAGCTACAGGAGCAGCAGCAGTTACGCCGAATTCGTCTTCGATTGCTTTTACTAGGTCGTTAAGTTGTAGAACTGTCATTTCTTTGATTGCGTCTAAGATTTGTTCTTGTGTCATTATTAGTTCCTCCTATGATAGGTAATTTTTTGTATTGCTGAGTCAGGCGGTGGACTGATTAAGCGCCTTGTTCTTGTTCTTCTTTTTGATCTGCAACTGCTTTTGTTGTAGCAGCAAAGTTGCGGACTGGAGCTTGAAGTACGCTGAGTAGCATAGACAATAGACCTTCGCGTGATGGAAGTTCTGCCAATGCTTTGATATCTTCCGCAGAAGATACAGCACCTTCGATAACGCCTGCTTTAATTTCAAGCGCTTCGTTCTTTTTCGCGAAATCATTGATGATTCTCGCTGGCGCTACAACATCTTCGTTTGAAAATGCGATAGCGTTAGGACCTGTAAAGTGTTCGTTGATCGCTTCAAGACCATGCATTTCAGTAGCACGGCGAGTCATTGAGTTTTTGTAAACTTTGAACTCAACGCCTGCTTCACGAAGCTGTTTACGAAGTTCTGTTAATTGCGCAACATTCAAACCGCGGTAATCAACTACTACTACAGAAGCTGCAGAGTTGAATTTATCAGCGATTGTTTGCACGACAACTTTTTTCGTTTCAACTGCTTTTGTCATTTTGGCACCTCCCATAGATTTTCCATTCATACCGTTTCCATAAGAAAAGCCTCTGGTCCATTACAGACCCAGAGGCATAAAGTCAGCATCAAAAAGATGTTTACTGAATTCATTGTCCTCGGCAGGGATAATTTAAGCGACATGCGCCCCTGCTGTCTGCGGTACAAACGTATATTTCACAACTCCGCTATTATAGCCGGGATATAATGTGATGTCAATAAATTATTTAACGACAACTTTCGTCGGATCTACTTTTACAGCAGGTCCCATTGTAGTTGTTACGTTAAGTGATTTGATGTAAGTACCTTTAGCAGCCGACGGCTTAGCTTTAAGAACTACATCGTAGATTGCTTCCAAGTTTTCAGCAAGTTTGCTGTCATCAAAAGAAACTTTCCCGATTGGCGCATGGATTATACCTGTTTTGTCTGCACGGTATTCCACTTTACCAGCTTTGATTTCCTGAACAGCTTTTGTTACATCAAATGTAACAGTACCTGTTTTAGGGTTTGGCATTAAGCCTTTTGGTCCCAATACGCGACCGATTTTACCAACTTCACCCATCATGTCCGGTGTTGCTACGATCACGTCGAAGTCAAACCATCCTTGTTGGATTTTTTGGATATATTCAGCATCGCCTACGAAATCAGCTCCCGCTGCTTCAGCTTCTTTCACTTTATCGCCTTTAGCGAATACCAATACGCTTTGCGTTTTACCAGTACCGTTTGGAAGCACTACCGCTCCACGGATTTGCTGGTCGTTCTTACGCGTATCGATTCCAAGACGGAAAGCCACTTCCACTGTTGCGTCGAAGTTCACTGTGCTTGCTTTTTTCGCAAGTTCAATCGCTTCTTTAGCGTCATAAAGGTTTGTGCGGTCGATCAATTTTGCTGCTTCACGCAGTTTTTTGCCTGTTTTAGCCATTTTAAATGTCCTCCTTGTTGTGGTCGAGCGGTCTTATACCTCCCACGATTAAAGGCTGCGCAGCCCTTTACGAACTTGCGCAACCCGTCCAAAAACAACTTCTAGATTAGTCTTCGATTGTAATGCCCATGCTGCGAGCAGTACCTTCAACCATCAACATTGCAGCTTCAACTGAAGCGGCATTTAGATCTGGCATTTTAGTTTCTGCGATTTCGCGAACTTGATCGCGTTTAACAGTCGCTACTTTGTTGCGGTTCGGTTCGCCTGAACCTGATTCAATACCAGCCGCTTTTTTCAAAAGAACAGCAGCGGGTGGAGTTTTCGTAATGAATGTAAATGAACGGTCTTCAAATACCGAAATCTCAACTGGAATGATCAGTCCTGCTTGCTCAGCAGTACGTGCGTTGAACTCTTTACAGAAGCCCATGATGTTAACACCTGCTTGACCTAGTGCAGGTCCAACCGGTGGCGCTGGGTTTGCTTTTGCTGCAGGAATCTGCAATTTTACAACTTTAATCACTTTTTTAGCCACGAAACACACCTCCTTAAGTCCGTGATGTGGTAATAGGGTTTCCCCTCCCACTCAATATCTGTCTGTCAACTATGTTGATAGAATTAGCTAAATTGTACAGATTGTCCTATGACAGTCTGACCTATGAAATAATACCACTTCCGCGCCGGAATAGCAAGCGCCTTTTATATTTTTTGAACTTGCTCGAAATCAAGCTCCATTTTCGTTTCCCGGCCGAAGATATCAATAGAAACTTTCACTTTACCTTTTGTTTCATCGATTTCTTCCACTTTGCCCTGGAAGTTCGCGAATGGCCCTTCCATAACCTCGACAACATCAGCAACCGCGAAGTTGATGTCGACACGGCGTTCTGTCATGCCCATCTGCTTCAAGATAAAATCAACTTCCTCATCAAGCAGCGGCGTAGGCTTAGCCCCGCCACCCGAAGAACCGATAAAGCCGGTGACTCCCGGCGTATTACGGACGACATACCAGGACTCGTCTGTCATGATCAGTTCGACCAGCACATATCCTGGGAAAGTCTTGCGCATTACAGTACGTTTTTTGCCGTCTTTAAAATCTGTTTCCTGCTCTTCAGGAATGATGACGCGAAAAATCTTATCCTGCATGCCCATTGTTTCAACACGCTTTTCCAAATTGGCTTTGACTTTATTTTCATAACCGGAATACGTGTGGACTACATACCAATTCTTTTCCATAATCGCACGGACTGAACGTCCATCCCTCCTTTTTTCCAAATGAAAAAACCCGTTCTCGTAGAATGACGGGCTATTTTTTATGCATTATTCTTGTTGCACGCTTTTGTTGTTACAGCGCTAAGAACCAACGGAATAATTCCGAGATGCCTGTATCGACCAATGCGAAGAAAAGTGCCATGAAGATAACGGTGGAAAGAACGACGATAGTATAGCGTGTCAATTCCTTGCGTTTAGGCCAACTTACTTTTCTCATTTCCGAAACGACGTTTTTAAAGAAATCGCCAATGTTGCCCATTGTTCAAAAACCTCCGAAGTTTAAAAATTACTCTATATCGTTCGGCATTCACTTAAATTCATAACGTTTGTTTATGCACGGTATGCCCATTGCAATGAGCACAGAATTTATTAAGTTCCAAACGTGTGCTGGATTCCGCTTTCGCAGGAACCGTATAATTGCGGGATGCACATATCGAGCAGCTTAAAACAGTTTTTTTAGCCATTTCCCTCACCCTATTCGAGTTTGCAGCTTTTTCAAGGTTATCACCTTAAAACTTTCATGTCAACAGCACCTCAGGAGGTGAAGGTTTCATCTGTTTGCAGATGACGCTCCAGTTTTCGTTTGACCCGCTGCAAAGCATTATCGATCGATTTCACGTGGCGCTCCAACTTCTCCGATATTTCCTGATAGGTTTGCCCATCGAGATACAAAGCCAGCACTTCACGCTCAAGCTCACTGAGCACTTCACCCATTTTTTCTTCCATATACATGAATTCTTCGTTATTAATCATTAATTGCTGGGGATCATCCACTCCGTTATCTGTCAGGACATCCATCAATGTACGGTCCGATTCCTCGTCATAAATCGGTTTGTCCAAAGATACATAGGAATTCAGCGGAATGTGTTTCTGGCGCGTGGCAGTCTTGATGGCCGTGATGATTTGCCGGATGATGCACAATTCTGCGAACGCTCTGAAAGAAGACAATTTATCACTTCGGAAATCACGGATGGCTTTATACAAGCCGATCATGCCTTCCTGGATAATGTCTTCTTTGTCAGCCCCGATCAGGAAATAAGAACGGGCTTTCATTCGAACGAAATGCCGAAATTTATTGATGAGAAAATCCAATGCTTCGGTATTTCCGTCGTGGACCAAACTGACAAGTTCTTCATCTGTCAATTCCATAAATCGCCGGGCTTGAACTTGTTCCTGATTTCCCACGGTTATCCCTCCGGTCGCGCGAACCTCGATATCATCAGTATACAGGAACTAAAAATTGAGCGTCAACCTATCATTTCATTCCACGGCGCCATTTTTCAAATATTTCTGCAATTTCAGTTGGCAATGCAATTTTGGACACTGCCTGCTGTCGTTGTATTTCTTTTACTTTCTCCGAAATCTTTTTTTGGATTTCTTCCACTTCAATTTCCAATTCCCTGGCGGAGATACGCAGAGCTCCTTTAGCAAAAATCACCCATTGTTCGGTGGAATCCGAAGTGGCTACGTAAACCTGATCACGCCGATTGTTCAGGCTGACCGCAAGTTTCTCAATTCGCTCATCAGCGGTCTCGCTCTCTTTTGTAAAAATGACTTCAACATCCGAACTCAAATTGCGCGCTTCTATTCCCGGCACTAAATGTGCGTCGAAAACGATGATTACCCGCCATCCTTTATATCCGCGATATTCCGCCATTCTTTCGATCAGCCGATCTCTGGCATCAGCCAGTTTATCTTTTTTCAATTCCCTTAGTTCCACCCAGTCTCCAATGATATTATAGCCATCAACCAGTAGAATATTCATATCATTAACCTATCGGATTGCGCTTCCGGTAGACTTCGTACATGAGCAGGCTCGCTGCCACAGAAGCATTCAGGGAAGTTACATGGCCGACCATTGGCAACTGGTAAAGAAAATCGCATTTCTCGCGCAGGATGCGGCTCATCCCTTTTCCTTCACTGCCAATTATGACCGCAAGCGGCAATGAAGCATCCATCTTCCGGTAATCCACGGATTCTTTTGCGTCCGTTCCGGCAATCCAGACGTTGCGTTTTTTCAATTCATCCACAATCTGCGAAAGATTATTGACCCTCACGACCGGAATATGTTCGATCGCGCCGGTAGAAGCCTTTGCCACGACTGCCGTTAAACCGACAGCCCGGCGTTTCGGAATAATCAAACCGTGTGCGCCGACCGCATCCGCTGTCCGCATGATCGACCCCAAATTATGTGGATCTTCCAGTTCATCAAGGATCAAAAAGAACGGATCTTCCGAACGGGACTCCGCCACTTTGAATAAATCATCCAGTTCCGCGTAATTATAAGCAGCAACCGCCGCCGCTATTCCCTGATGGTTCGAATCAGTCAAACCGTCGACTTTTTTCTTTGGTACAAATTGGACGATGACCTTTTTTTCTTTCGCCAATTGCAGAAGTTCAGCGATGCCCTTTTTCTGGACGCCTTCGGCAATCCAGATTTTATTGATGTCCCGGTCCGCCCGCAATGCTTCAAGCACCGGGTTTTTGCCTCCAATGATTTCCGGTTCCATTTCCTCCGTCATTTGATCACTCCTCTCAGCTCTTCTATTATATTGATGGCGTATAAAATGATTTCGTCTACCCGCTCCGTGTGGCCCTTCAAATAATTCCATCCCAGCACGGCTTCAAAGGCTGTACTGAAATTATAGGTCTGGACATCGGTATTGCGTGGCACCGAACCCGATTTGGCATTGCGGCCGCGCCGCATGACTGCCAACTCTTGCTCCGATAAAAAACCTTCTTCCGTCAGCCGCTTCAAGACAACTGCCTGCGCTTTCGCAGAAACGAAAGTCGTCGACAGCCTGTGCAGCGTATTCGGTTTCACTCTGCCTGAGCGCAGCAAATGCTCGCGCACGGCCTGTTCATAGACGGCGTCTCCCATATAGGCGAGCGCCAGGGCGTTCAATTGGTCTACATCTTGATTGCGTAATAGATCCAATTTGTCACCCCCTTTTCCAACGAGTGCCTTGGGCAGTGTCTTCCAGGATGATGTTCTTTTCCTTGAATAAATCACGGATTTCATCAGCACGGGCGAAATCGCGATTCTTACGTGCTTCAATCCGCTCTTCCAATAATGCCTCGACTTCTGCATCCAGTAATTCTTCTTCCTGCTTGAACGGCAGTCCAAGTACATCCGCCAATTCATCAAACACTGACAGGAATGTTTCCATCACTTCGGAAGAAGTCTGTTTTTCCAATAGATACGTGTTCGCAAGGCGGGACAAGTCAAATAGTTTCGAAATACCGTGTGCAGTATTGAAATCATCATCCATTGTTTCGATAAATTCTTTTTTGACCGCTTCGATTTTTGCCAGCCAGATATCGGAATGATCACCGAGTTCAGCAGACACACTCAAGCGGTGCTTCAGGTTCGAATAAGAAGTGCGCAAGCGTTCCAATCCGGCTACTGCATCCTCCACCAATTGCTGCGAATAATTGATTGGATGGCGGTAATGCACAGACAGCATGAAGAAACGAAGAACTTGCGGATCCATTTCTTTCAGGATGTCGTTTACCAAAACAAAGTTGTTCAATGACTTCGACATTTTCTCATTATCAATATTAATATATCCATTATGCATCCAGTAACGGGCAAACGGCTTGCCTGTGTAAGCTTCCGACTGGGCAATTTCGTTTTCGTGGTGCGGGAAGGTCAGGTCCTGGCCGCCTGCGTGGATATCAATTGTATCCCCGAGATGTTCGCGCGCCATCACCGAGCATTCAATGTGCCAGCCCGGACGCCCTTCGCCCCATGGACTGTTCCATGAAATTTCATTCGGCTTAGCCGCTTTCCACAATACAAAGTCCAGCTCGTCTTCTTTTTTGTCGCCGGTTTCAATGCGCGCTCCGATTTTCAATTCATCAACCGATTGATGCGATAATTTACCGTAGCCTTCGAATTTGCGGGTCCGGTAATAGACGTCACCCTGCGATTCATAGGCAAAGCCTTTTTGAATCAGCGCTTCGATAAATTCGATGATCTGCTCCATGTGCTCGGTCACACGCGGATGCGCGTCAGCCTTTGCACAACCGAGTGCCTCCGTATTATCGAAATAGGCTTTGATAAAGCGTTCCGCAATTTCCGGCACGGTTTCTCCTAGTTCATTGGCAGCCTTGATCAATTTATCGTCGACATCTGTAAAGTTGGAGATATAGTGCACATCATAGCCGCGGTACTCGAGGTAACGGCGAACCGTATCATAAACGATGACGGGACGGGCATTACCGATATGGATATAATTATAGACAGTAGGACCGCACACATACATTTTGACTTTGCCCTCTTCGAGCGGGACAAAAGGTTCTTTTGTTCGTGACAATGAGTTAAAAATTTGGATGGTCATTCGGCATTCCCTTCTTTCTTCTTTACTTGTTTCAATAGCTCCACTTCACGCCGGAGCTCGGCGATTTTCATTTCCATTGAATTGCATACATCTGCCACAGGGTCCGGCAAATCCTGGTGATTGAGATCTTTCTTGATCCGTACCCCGTCCTGGATGACGACTTTTCCTGGTATGCCAACCACCGTGGAATTTGGCGGTACATTTTTCAGCACAACGGAACCAGCACCGACTTTCGAACCCTCACCTATCGTAATAGATCCAAGCACTTTGGCTCCTGTTGCCACAAGCACATTATCTTCCAGGGTCGGATGGCGCTTACCGCTTTCTTTCCCTGTTCCCCCTAAGGTGACGCCTTGAAACAATGTCACATTATCACCAATTACACACGTTTCTCCGATGACAACCCCCATCCCGTGAT
>CAZGMW010000035.1:0-10099 GCA_964526895.1 uncultured Planococcus sp.
TTCTTTTACAGCGATCAGATAGTTGAAACTCCCGGAAATCAAAGACTGGATCGGTTGCTGTTGGAGGGCTTCGATCCTGAAACAACCAAAATAGCCTATATTCCTTCAACGGAAGATGGAGATAAAACCTATTTCAATCTGAAAGCGCAATATTACCGGAACTATGGAATAAGGGATATTATGTTTTTTGACCTTTATGATGAATTCGATCCGGCAAAAATTGCAGAACTGCATAAATGCGATATCATCCATCTAGCTGCCGGCAACCCGATTGAGTTGAGGAAAGCCCTTAAGCATAGAGAAATGGACGGACATTTGCGTGATTATTTCAATCGGGGTGGCATTTTGGCAGGGGTAAGCGCAGGAGCTGTCCAATTCGGTAAAACAACGAAGTTATTTCAGTTGTATGCCGATGATTCCGGAGACGCGCTTGAAGGGCTGCAATTCGTTGATTTTGAATTTCTGCCTCATTATAATCGATGGAATGAAGAATTTAAGGCGCAAGTGAAAGCGTATGCCCACAATACTGGCACAACAGTCTATGCAGGAAATGATGGTGACGGCCTGATTGTTGAAAATGGTAAGATCCAGTTTATCGGAGACATTACTGTTATTGCCGGTCGATGAGTATAAAGCTTACGTAATGAAAAAAAGCATTTCCGCTTTTGCTGCGGAAATGCTTTTTTTATTGAATAAGAAAGTATAACTTTTCAATTAGAAGGTTTTTTAAACGAGTGTTGTGCTGTCCAGACTCCAGCGCCTAGCTCTTCGGGACATAAGCCGGACCAGCTGTACGGCAAAGAACGCCGCTTCGCTAATCCGGCTTATGCCTGTCAGAGCTGAACAGGCACTTCCGCTTTTCTTATTGTCTTCTCGTCCTTTTAGTTTTATTTACCAACGGATCTTGCGAGGCATCCTTGAAGAATGCAATGCCCATCAGCAGCAGCACCACTGAAAAAGGCAAGGCCGCTATAATTAGGATGTTCTGCAAACCTTGTGTGCCCCCGGAAAAGATGACAATGGCAGCAACTGCGGACTGGATCAATCCCCAGGTAATCTTGACAAGGTTTGGCGGGTTGATCATGCCGCCAGTCGTCTGCATTCCGAGTACGAAAGTGGCTGAATCCGCTGAAGTGATGAAGAATATTGCCACTACAAACAAGGTCATGATCGACATCAAAGTGCCAAGTGGATAATTCTGCAGCACACCGAATGTGGCGGTTTCCAGGCTGTATTCGGAAATTGCAGCGATGCCATTCTGTTCCAGGTTAAGGGCAGAAGCACCGAAGACAGCGAAAAAGATGAAGCAGACAATCGATGGAACAAATAAGACGCCCAATATAAATTCTTTTACGGTACGTCCGCGGGAAATTCGAGCGATGAAAATTCCGACAAATGGTGCCCATGAAATCCACCATGCCCAGTAAAAAACAGTCCAGCTATTCACCCAAGCCCGGCGGTCCGTATTCAGTGGCTCCAGATGGAAGCTCATCGAGAAGAAATTGGACAGATAGCCGCCCAAGCTGTTTGTAAACGTATCCAGAATATAAAGAGTTGGTCCGACAATCAACAACAGGGTAACGAGCACAAAAGCAAGCACCATATTGATATTACTCAGGTATTTGATTCCTTTGCCGATTCCTGACCAAGCTGAGCCGATGAATAATACAGTCGCTACTGCAAGAATCAGCAATTGAAATGAAAACGTATTAGGAGTACCCAGGATAAATGACATTCCTTCATTAATCTGAGCCGATCCAAAGCCTAGAGTGGAAGCGACACCGACAATTGTGGCAAAGACTGCCAATACGTCGATTAACTTGCCCAGTGGACCCGCCATGCGTTTTTTTCCAAATAAGGGAACCAGTGTTGCACTTATCAAGCCCGGTGCATCATTATGGAACTTCGAATAAGCCAATGCCAAAGCGACGAGACCGTATACGGCCCATGCATGCAAGCCCCAATGGAAAAATGAAAATTCCATGGCTTCAGTAATTGCCTGGTTGGTACCAAGTTCAGCACGGGGAGCGCTTTTATACGCATGTGATATTGGTTCAGCGGTAGTCCAGAAAACCAAGCCCATTCCCATCCCGGCGCTGAACAGCATCGCAAACCAGGATAGTAGGGAGAATTCCGGTTCATCCTCCGATTTTCCAAGTTTTATAGAAGAAAAACGTGAAAAAATAAGATAAATACAGAAAACAAGAATTAGAAATACGGTTGTCAGGTAGTACCATCCGAAAATACTTGAAATATCGGCTGTCAGGTTGCCGGTTACCTCTTTAAAATTCTTAGGGACGAAAAACCCCCATGCAACGAGGCCGATACAAGTTGCCAAAGAAATCCAGAACACAGATGTTACATTCTTCAAATTGACTCCTCCTATTTAAATGCTATTTTAAAATGAAAATGGAAGTGGAGGCGTACTGATGAAATCTAAACCTCTTCTAATTGAATAATGCCTTTATTTATTATAAAGGAAAGCGGCTGAATGGAAAACTGTATGTAGCAAGCCTTGCTACTTACTTGGTTTAACCTATTTTATATAGAGATAAACGCAAACTAGGAAATGAAGAATAATGATTCTAGACAAAATTATCTCGAACCCAGAATAAATAGTTTTATTACAATCTGTAATATAATACACTTTCACGTAACGTAATTGTTAAATTAGAACTGTCGTTTTGTCATTGTCCTGCAATGTAAAGGTGTTATAGTTTGTCTTGTGTTAGTGAAAAGGAGGAATTTCATTTATGAAAAAGCAAATCGTTACACTAACGGCAATCGCAGCTCTTAGTGTGGGCGCGGCTACAACAGCAAGCGCTGATTCAACGTATACAATCAAATCAGGTGATACTCTGTGGGGCATTTCGAAAGCAAACGACGTAACAGTAAGTGAGTTGAAAGACTGGAACGACCTTTCATCAGACCTTATCTTCCCGAAACAGCAGCTTAACATTGAGGGAGAAGCTCAAGAAGTAGCAGCAGAAACATCATCTTATACAGTCAAAAGCGGTGACACTTTATACCGTATCGCACTTAACCACGGAATTTCATTGGACCAGCTAATGAGCTGGAACGGTATTACCGGCCACTTGATCTATCCGGGCAACCAATTGGTAGTAAGCGGCGGAACAGCAGTATCGGTTCCTGAAGCAGCTCCAAAAACACCAGCAACAGCTACAGCAGTAGATAAAGCATCGGCACCAGTAGTACCAGCGGCACCAGCGCCAGCGCCAGCAGCAGCTCCTGCACCAGCAGCAGCGCCAGCAGCACCGGCAGCACAATCTGGCAAAGAAATGACAGTATCAGCAACAGCTTATACAGCATATTGCACAGGATGTTCTGGAATTACAAGAACAGGAATTGACTTGCGTTCGAACCCGAACCAAAAAGTTATCGCAGTAGACCCTACAGTAATCCCACTTGGATCTACAGTATGGGTTGAAGGTTACGGCACAGCAATCGCTGGAGATACTGGCGGAGCTATCAAAGGAAACAAAATTGACGTGTTCATCCCGTCAAGAGATGCAGCTCTTCAATGGGGCCGTAAAAACGTAACAATCAGAGTGCTTGACTAATAAAAACCAGCTACAAAGCCGAGGTGACCATTCCCTTGGCCTTTTTTTTATGGAAAAAAAGAAATGCAATAAATAATAATGTAAATTTGAAAGAATATTTAGAAAATAACTGGAAATAAACGCTTGAACTCTATACACTGAGAGAGAACGAGGATGCACAGATGTAGAATCCGTTGATGGGAAAAAATATGGACCATGGGAGGAAACAGCATGCCGATGAATATCAAAGTGATTGATGACTTGAGCAAAGTGGATGTGTCAAGATTGGTGGAAGAAAGCGAAGCGGAAGGTTACAGATTCCTGAGAAGGCTGGTCAGTCAATACGAAGATGGCACCAATACATTCAATAAAGCGGGGGAAGTGCTATATGGTGTGTGGGATCCGCACGATGAACTGGTGGCAATTGGTGGATTGAACAGAGATCCTTACTCCGATAAAAGTGGAATCGGGCGGCTGAGGAGATTTTATATTTCAGAGCATTCAAGGCGACAAGGTATCGGCACGAAATTGTTGAAAGAAATTTTGGATTACGGAAAAGGGCATTTCAGCGAAATTGTGGTGCGTACCGATTCGTCCAATGCAGATGCTTTTTACCGGGCTAATGGATTTTCAGGTGATTTGGGCATGCCGGATGCTACCCATCATATAATGCTCGACAATGATTTTTCCAAACAAGCAAAATAAATAACGAAATTAAACTGGCTGCCGCAAAATTTGGCGGCTTTTTCTATTTGCAGGATTTTCTTTTTTAATCCAAAGTATTATAGAAGGAATATCTTCCGGTTTTGATCGGTACCTAGACCATATGAAAAGGGGTGCAGTATGAGAAAAGTGACAGTGACGGATTATCAAACGGAGTGGAAGCAGCAATTTAAAAAGGCGGCAGAAGAAATTAAAACTATCTTTGGAGAAGAATGTGTTGAAATCCACCATATTGGCAGCACGTCAATAGAAGGGATGGCGGCTAAACCGGTTATCGACTTAATGCCGGTTGTACACAAAATAGAGGCCGTTGACGGAATGACCGTCGCCATGGAGCAACTGGGCTATGAATCGAAAGGGGAGAATGGTTTGCCTGGCCGACGTTATTTCCAGCGGGGCGGCGATGAACGTACTCATCATGTACATATTTATGCAGAAGGAAATCCGGAAATCGGCAGACATTTGGCATTCAGAAATTATTTGAGAGAACATCCCCGGCAGGCGGAAGAATATGGTATCTTGAAAAAGAAACTGGCTAATGATTATCCATACGATATTGAGAAATATATAGCAGGCAAAGAACACTTGGTTGCCCGTATTGAAAAGCTGGCAAGAGGAGAGATTTGATGGAAATGGCGAATTGGAAAGGTGCGGCAGGCATTTGCATTAATGACCGGGATGAAGTCTTAATGGTTTTACAGGGACCGCCGGATGAAGAAAAGAAATGGGGAGTGCCTGCGGGGCCGCCGGAAGCGGATGAAACGCTTGAACAAAGCTGCATTCGGGAGTTTTCTGAGGTGACAGGACTGGAAGTGCAAATCATCAGGAGCGCAGGAGTGAAAAAAGATAGCTTCGACAATGCGGACGTATCAGTGGAATTACATTATTTTCTGGTGGAAGTTGTCGGGGGACAGCTGATGGTTTTGGATGAAGATCCGTGGATACAGGAAATTGTCTGGCAGCCGGTCGGAACATTGGCTAATTTGGATTTGGCTGATCCGGAAGAAAAGGACTTGATCCAGTCTTTACTCAGAAATTAGAATAAGAATACGGGGGACGGGAAATGTGAAGATGTTCGGAAGAGTGATGATGGCTCTGTTTATTGGGGCTTTAATTGTTGCAGTGGGTATTCCGGTATTACTTATTGTTGTGCTTAACGGTGATTTCCACCTTATCGGTCTGGTAATTGCAGGAGCCTTTGCGTTATGGCTGCTGTATTTATTTGCAGACATCGATTTGTATAAAAAGCCGAAAGGCAAGAAAATTGCTGCTGGAATTATTGGTCTTTGCTTATTGATCGGTGCATCCTTTTCCGCTCCACATTATTACAAGCAAAGTTTCGCGAAAGTCGACGGGGAAGTGGATCTTCAGCAATACGAACCGTTTACAAGCAGTGATAAATTAGCGCGGCTGGATTCGCCGGCCAGTTTTAAGATAGAAAGAGATCTGCCGGAATTGGATGGTGCGACGGCGCTTTACCCGCTTTATGCTGCTTTCACTGAAGCGGTTTATCCGTCAGGGCAGTATCCTGCTTATGATGTCGGCTATAGTAATGTTGTCTCGACTACAACTCCCGAGGCGTATGACCGTCTCCTTTCGGGTGAAGCGGACATTATTTTTGCGGCTGGCCCGTCCAGCGGACATTTAAAAAAGGCTGAAAATTTAGGCGTCGAACTTGAAATGACACCGATTGGCCGTGAAGCGTTCGTCTTTTTCGTCAACGCGCGAAATCCCGTGGATGGTTTAGAAAGTGAAGAAATCAGAAATATCTATGCGGGTGAAACAACAAATTGGTCGGATGTCGGTGGGAAAAACGACGAAATTCGTGCATTCCAACGGCCTGTTGACAGTGGAAGCCAGACGACATTCATCAAATTTATGGGAGAAATTCCAATTCAGGAGCCGGAAACAGAGGAAATGGCCTCCGGTATGGGCGGCATCATCAGTGAAGTGGCAAGCTACAGAAATTATAAAAATGCCATCGGGTATACATTCAGATTCTTCGCAGTGGATATGGTGAAAAACGACAAGATCAAATTATTGGCGATTGACGGGGTTGAGCCGGACATTGACACTATCCGTTCGGAAGAATATCCTTTGTCTGCGGAATTTTATGCTGTAACAGCGGGCTCTGATAACCCGAATGTCCAACCTTTCATTGACTGGATTGTTTCTGAAGAAGGACAGCAATTGGTTGAAAGGACCGGCTTTGTTTCTGTAAAGTGAAGGATTAGATTTTGCAGGAGCGGGTATTTTAAAGAATAAAGATCTGCAGAGGAGGGGAGACGCATGAAAAAGGATAAAGAAAATCACGAAGGTGAAGAATTGATTCCTGAAGTCGAGCCCCGTCGAAATGCGCCAAAGGAGAAAGAAATGGATCCTATGCCGGATCGTGACTTGGAGTATGAAGAAAACTCAAACGAAAAATACAGAGACCAGAACTGAATACCGCCAGCAAAGCAAGTCTTCATGGACTTGCTTTTTTGGCTGTTGCAGAATAATATCCACGAAGGAGGATGGCTGTGCCGAAACACACATTCAAACACACCGTTTGGCATGAAGAGACGACAGAAGCTGGAGATGAGTTTGTGGATTTACTGCCCGCAGAGATTCGCAATCATTCCTGGCGCGATGAATCACAGGAAATGACAGTCAATATACTCCATGCAGATACCTCGTCACGTGACAAAGAGTCAATTTGGGGATCCTTGATCTACAAGCAGAGTCCAAGTGACAAAAATGATTTGAAAACACTCCATTTCTTCGTGTCCACCGATATTCTTCTAACGAATAAACTCGATTATGATGAAGATGAGGACATGGACAAGGAAAAAATCCTTCAGCAAATGGAGCAGGCAGAAACCCCTGTTGAATTGCTGATGATTTTGCTTGGCGCAATGACTGGCTCCTTACTACATAAGATTGATGGTTTCGAGGAAAGGCTGCGCAATTTGCTGTGGAAAATCAGAGAACAGAACAATAAACAGACGCTTGCTGAAATCGAGAAGATTCGCCATGAAATTTTATTATGGAAAAACATTATTCTTGGATTCACCGAGATGAAGTTGGTTATGCCTGAAACTTTTGGCAGGAAAATAATAGACGGGCCAGAGTATTACAGAACTTCAACAAGAATTGATCGAATCGGGATGCTGATTGAAGCTTACGAAGACGAAGTGAATAATATGGTGGACATGGAAAATGTAGTTGCCAATTACCGGGGCAACGAAATCATGAAGACATTAACAGTATTGACGACGCTTTTTACTCCAGTAATGGCTTTTGGTGCATTGTGGGGCATGAACTTCCAATACATGCCCGAATTGGAATGGACATTCGGTTATTTTGCTTCGCTGATCCTCATCGTCGTCTCAACTGCGATTCTGTATTATTACTTGAAACGTAAAGGATGGACCGGAGACATTCTGCGGTCCATAAAAAATGATAGCGTGATAAAAAACAACCATAGGAAGTAGTGCTCCGGGATGGGCAATTATCACTTGTAAAAATCATCGGTATATTCTGATTCTTGGATTGACGATTTCATAAGCTTCGCTTAAAATGGAATAAATGAACGAAGGAGGTGGGTATGATGAATCAAACTGGTAAGCGCATGACGGAGTGTCAGGAATATCTCTACATTCTGCATGGCGTCACTTTCACTGGAATCGATGCAAGGGAGAAGTCTGTCCTTTTTCAGCTAATCGAATCGTGTGAAATTTACCAGTAAGAGACATCTGCCTGCAAACGGAATTACCAAAAGGCATGCGTCTTTGCATGCCTTTTTTGTTTTGGCCGGCGTCTCTTCCATAGATGAAAGGAAGAGAGTTATGATAATCAGCCAATTTCAACATTTACAATGCCATTTTGCAACACATAAATTATTCAACCACATAAAAGGGGAAGTTGCAGAGGGCAAAAGGATCGGTCTTGTCGGCCGCAATGGCGAAGGGAAAACGACCTTGCTGAACATTCTGGCCGGCGACTTGGAACCGGAAGAAGGCACAGTGACCTGGAAAAAAGGAAGTATTGTCGGTTTATTAAAACAAACACCGGATGAACAGGGGAATATGGCAGTCCATGATTTATTGACTGCAGTATTTGCTGAGCTCATTGAAACGCAAGAACAATTGATGTTGATGGAAAAACGGATGGAAACGGCAGCACCGGCGGAACTGGAAAAACTGCTGTCACGATACGGCAGTGTCCAGGATGAATTCATTCGCCGCGGCGGCTATGAAATTGATGTCCGAATCGATCAGGTGTTGAATGGGTTAAAAATAATTCAACTAAAACACGAAAGTTGGCAACATCTGAGTGGCGGCGAGCGGACAAAAGTCGGACTGGCGAAACTATTGCTGCAGGAACCGGATCTATTGCTGTTGGACGAACCGACGAACCATCTTGATCTGGAAGCGATTGAGTGGCTGGGCTCGTTCATCAGCCATTACAAAGGGACTGTAGTGCTGGTTTCGCATGACCGATATTTCCTCGATGAAACCGTTACGCATATTTGGGAACTGGATCAAGGAGAGTTGATTCAATATACAGGGAATTATTCCGCTTATGTGAAAGAGCGGGAAGCTCGGCTGCTGATTGAATTTCAACAATTCCAAGACCAGCAGAAAAAAATCCAGAAGATGAAGGAGACGATCAAGCGGCTGAAAGAATGGGCGAACCGGGCCAATCCACCGAATGCTGGGATGCACAGAAGAGCCAAAAGCATGGAAAAGGCATTGGCACGGATAGAAGTGCTCGACCGGCCGGTGCTTTCCAAAAAGCAGATGGTCCTCGATTTTCAGTCCGGTGAGCGAAGCGGCCGTGACGTGGTGTTAATGGAAGACGTTTGGAAAGGTTATGGCGACCGTATTCTTTTCCATGATGCTTCACTCCATATCCGGTTTGGCGAGCGCGTGGCCATTGTCGGCTCCAATGGAACGGGCAAAACGACCCTGCTCAATCTCATACTCGGCAAGGAAGAGATTGATGCCGGCACTATCAGGACAGGCAGCAGCTTATCTATCGGACATTTGTCGCAACATACGCTTGAGATGGACAATGACCGGAGCATCATTGATGAATTCAGGGATGCCGTGCCGGTTTCCGAATTTGAAGCCCGGCATTTATTGGCGAAGTTCCTGTTCTTTGGAAACATGGTCTTCCAGCCGGTCCGTCAATTGAGCGGCGGCGAACGGATGAGGCTGCGTCTCGCTCAGTTGATGCATATGAACCATAACTTGCTGGTGTTGGATGAGCCGACCAACCATCTTGACTTGGAAGCGAAAGAAGTTATGGAAGAAGCGTTGGCGGACTTTCCAGGAACGATCATTGCTGTCTCTCATGACCGCTACTTCCTGGACAAACTGTTTCCGGTGACGTATTGGCTCCATGATCAGCAGATTGAGCGTTTCGAAGGCGGTTATTCAGCGGCGAAAACAAAGCGCAGTTTGATGGCGATTGAATAATATTTTTCGCGTTAAGATTGCAAAGCTCTAAGTTGTGGCATAATGAGAAGAGTTATGAATTGGCTATCAAAGGAGCAAATGAAATTATGGCAGCAATTGGTACAATCCCAACTAATATATCTTTACTCAATGCCCTTGATCATATAGGGGAAACGATTATGATTGCGGATACTTCCTATAATGTCACTTGGATGAACTCTGAAGCCTGCCGTCTGCTGGCGGAAATAGCCCCGTTATACGGGTTGGATGGCTGCGAAGAAATCATCGGAATGAATATGGATGTATTTCACAAAATTCCTGTACATCAAAAGAATTGATGAGAAATTTGGAAGACGCACACCGGGCACGCAT
>CAZGMW010000036.1:0-10096 GCA_964526895.1 uncultured Planococcus sp.
GAATAAATAACACATAACTGAATTTGATTGAAGAAGATGGATGGTTCAGCGCAGTTTTCTATGCAGACACAATCTCTTCTTTTCGGTTTCAATATTCAAGGAGGAACAAATGATGAGTGAAACATATGATTATATTATAGTTGGAGGCGGCAGTGCGGGTTCTGTGCTTGGCGGCCGTTTGAGTGAAGATGAGAGTAAAAAAGTTCTTGTATTGGAGGCGGGACGCAGCGACCCAGCATGGGACCTGTTGATTCAAATGCCGGCAGCCCTGCCTTTTCCTGCAGGAAAGAGCCTTTACGACTGGAAATATGAATCGGATCCTGAGCCTTATATGAACGGACGCCGCATCAAGCATGCACGGGGGAAGATACTCGGAGGTTCGAGTTCGATCAACGGCATGATTTATCAACGCGGGAATCCATTGGATTATGAACGCTGGGGTGCTGATGAAGGAATGGATACGTGGGATTTTGCGCATTGTCTTCCATATTTCAAACGTTTGGAAACGGCTTTGGCATCACCTGAAGACGATCTCCGTGGCCACGATGGCCCGATTAAACTGGAGCGCGGACCTGCTACGAATCCACTATTCCAGGCTTTCTTCAACTCTGGAGTAGAAGCTGGTTATTCGCGGACTCCGGATGTAAACGGTTTTCGCCAGGAAGGATTCGGACCATTCGACAAGCATGTCTATAAAGGCAGACGTTTGTCGGCATCACGGGCATATCTGCATCCGGCAATGAGCCGTTCGAACCTGACAGTGAAAACACGTGCTTTCGTGACCAGCATCGATTTTGAGGGTACCCGCGCCAAAGGCTTGACGTATAAGCAAAACGGCAAGACCCATCAAGTCCGAGCAGGTGAAGTCATACTTTCCGGCGGCGCGATCAATACGCCGCAATTGCTTCAATTGTCAGGTGTCGGAAACGCTGAACATCTTCGCTCTCTCGGCATTGAACCGGTAGTGGATCTTCCGGGTGTAGGCGAAAACCTCCAGGATCACCTTGAAGTTTACATCCAGCACGCTTGTCCGCTTCCTGTTTCCCAACAGCCGAGCTTAAGTAAAGCGCGCATGCCGTGGATCGGTTTGCAGTGGATGTTTGCGCGTACAGGACCGGCGGCAACCAATCATTTCGAAGGCGGCGGTTTCGTCCGTTCGAACGAAGATGTTAAATACCCGAACTTGATGTTTCATTTCCTGCCGGTAGCTGTCCGCTATGATGGGCAAAAAGCAGATACCAAACACGGTTTCCAGGTTCATGTCGGGCCGATGTACTCTGATGCAAGAGGGTCCTTGAAGATCCGTTCAAAGGATCCGAAAGTGTATCCGAGCATGGTTTACAATTACCTGTCGACTGAACAGGACCGTCGCGAATGGGTCGAAGCAATCCGAGTGTCACGGAAAATCATGTCGCAACCGGCGATGGCCCCTTATAATTCAGGGGAAATTTCTCCAGGACCATCCGTCAGCACAGACGAAGAGATTCTGGAATGGGTGGCGAATGACGCCGAGACAGCACTTCATCCATCTTGCACAGCGAAAATGGGACCTGCTTCGGATCCGATGGCTGTAGTAGATCCATTGACGATGAAAGTGCACGGCTTGGACAATGTGCGTGTAGTGGATGCATCGGCAATGCCGTATGTTACAAATGGTAATATCCATGCTCCTGTATTGATGCTGGCGGAAAAAGCAGCTGACCTTATTCTTGGTCGTCAACCGTTGGATCCTATCGATGCCGATTTCTATCGTCACGGTGTTCATCCGGCTGATGCAGGAACAGTGAAAAACTAATCAAATTCAGACCAGCCCTCTTTCAACATGTATTTGTTTATGAAACGAATATTAGCGAAAGAGGGCTTTTTTTATTGGAGGCCAAAAGCAGTTGGTGAAATAGAAGAATTCGGTTTCGAGCGGTTGCCGTTTTGGCAGCGGTCGGGCGATTACCTGTGCTATCATGAAAGAAGATAAATTTGCTTAGGCTACAGGAGGTTTCACAATGGATAATAATGATATCCTGATCCGGCTGCGCTATGCGCTGGATATTAAAAATAACGATATGGTTGAAATATTTAAATTAGGCGGCATCCAGTTGACGAAAGAAGATGTGCAGAAGGTGCTGACAAAGTCACCGGAGCGGGATGAAGACGAAGACGACAGCATTTTCGCTGAAACAGCGAACGATGATCATCTGCCTGTGGACAATGCGATGCTGGAGTCGTTCCTGAATGGCTTCATCATCCATAAGCGCGGACGCCAGGAAGGCCAGACGGGCACCCCGCCGCTGACAAATGAACCATCGAAGAATCTTCTATTGAAAAAAGTGAAGATTGCGCTGCAATTGACGAGTGAGGATATGCTGGAAATCCTGCAGCTTGCCGGCGTTACTGTTTCAAAAAGTGAGATGGGTGGTTTGCTGCGCAAGCAGGGCCATAAAAACTACAGCCTTTGCGGCGACCGCTACGCCCGCAATTTCCTGAAGGGCCTTGCCATCAAGTATAGAAAATAAGAAGATTTGACCGCATCTCTATGGTGCGGTTTTTGTTTTGGGGAATTGAGCGGTTTCAATTGGATAATATTCCGCCTCTCTATGGATAGGGATTTAGTCGAGTAAAAGTTGTCGATTTATCGGAAGTTAAATTCCTGTTGTGAAAAAGGCTGTTATTCATATGAAAGAGCATAGTCGTCAAAATGAAGTTTTCCCGACAATTCCAAAAAAATTTCCATAGGTGCTTTAACTCCTCATCCATCAGGTATACAATTTACACTAAACAATCTGTAAAACCGGAGGGAGGCAGCGAATGCAGAATCATGCGAATATCTGCTGCGCGGCCAGCCGGCCAAGGGCAGCAACTGGTCATTTAAAAGAAACTGGCGTAATGGATTCCAAGGGATTCAACAAAGGAATCCGCTTCAAAGATAAGATGGTTCGCATAGACGGCGGGACATTTCTGATGGGAACAGAGGATAACGAAGGAATTCAATCCGATTGTGAAGGACCGATAATAGAACAGAAAGTAAAGCCTTTTTTGATGGACAGCCATGCGGTGACCAACGAAGAGTTTACACAATTTATTAAAGAGACAGGATATCGAACAGAAGCAGAAAAATTCGGCTGGTCGTTTGTGTTTTACCAATTTATTTCTCCGGAGATAAAAGTCGAAGTACAGCAAGTGGCAGCGACTCCCTGGTGGTTCGCAGTTGAGCAGGCATACTGGTTTCAGCCGGAAGGACCCCAGTCGATGATTGAAGGGAAAATGGATCATCCGGTTGTCCATGTGTCGTGGAATGATGCACAAGCGTTTGCCCACTGGGCAGGCAAGCGGTTGCCGACTGAAAAGGAATGGGAGTTTGCCGCGCGGGGCGGACTGGAACAAAAGAAATATCCCTGGGGAGATGAATTGACGCCAAATGGAGAGCATTATTGCAATATTTGGCAGGGGAAGTTCCCGAATTCCAATACCAAAGAAGATGGCTATATCGGAACTGCGCCTGCCATATCATATCCCGAAAATGGATTCGGCCTTTATAACATGGCGGGAAATGTATGGGAATGGTGTGTAGATTCATTCACTGGAATCGTATCTCCCGACCTTCAGGAAATGGACGGACACCATATTCACAGGGCAATGCGTGGAGGTTCCTATTTATGCCATGCATCCTATTGCAATCGATATCGGGTGGCGGCGCGCACTTCGAATACAATGGATAGTTCGGCGGGCAATATCGGATTCAGATGCGTCGCCGAAATAACAAAGGGGGAATTGCCTTGCTGGAAAAGTTGAACATCTTGCTGGTCATTTCACATGATACGGGAAGGTATTTGAGCAGTTACGGACGGAAAGTCGAAACACCCGAGCTGACTAAAATTTCGGAAGAAGGCATACAGTTTGAAAATTATTTCTGCTCACAGCCTCAATGCAGCCCGAGCCGCGGCAGCATCTTAACTGGAAAGTATGGACATAACCATGGTCTTATGGGCCTGACTCACTTGGGACATACGATGAAAAAAGGCGTCAAGACCATCCCTTCCGAAATGAAAATCATCGGCTATGACACATGGCTTTTCGGCTTCTTCCATGAATCCATCGATGGCGTCTATGAAGGAGAAAAGCTCGGCTATGACAATGTGATTGGAGTACCCGGCAACGCCGCTGAGAAAGTCACCGATAGACTGGAAGAATTTCTGAAGGAGCGTTCCGCCTCCAGGAACGATAAACCATTCTATGCATCTGTCGGGTTTGAAGAAACACATCGGCCATTTGATGATTTTGAGCCGGATCCCATCGATTCCGTGGAAGTGCCGCCATATCTGCCGGATACGAAAAATGTCAGGGAAGATGTCGCCGGTTTCCATGGATCTGTCAAAGAGCTGGACAAGGCTGTCGGCCGGATAAAAAAATTATTAGATGACACGGGACTGGCGGATAACACGGTTCTAATCTATACTACGGACCATGGAATAGCTTTTCCCAGAGCGAAAGGGACTTTGTTGGATGCAGGGCTGGAAACAGCGTTGCTGATGAAATTTCCGGAAGGAATGATGAAGAGCGGCGTCAGACAAGATGAATTGCTGTGCAATATTGACTTGATGCCCACTTTGTTGGAAATTGCAGGAGGGCAAGCGCCGGATGACATTGACGGCTATAGTTTCCTGCCTTTATTGAAAGGTGAAGATTATGAAGTGCGGGATCACTTTTTCTGTGAATTGACGTGGCATGACCGCTATCACCCGATGCGCGGCATACGGACGAATGAATTCAAGTATATCCGAAATTTTGAAGATGGCCCGAAAGTCTATCTTCCATATGATTTGTATACGAGCCTTTCAGGCGAGGTGGTAAGAGAAGGGTATTCCGTGCCGAATTCGAAAGAGGAATTGTATGACTTGAAAGCTGATCCTTTGGAACTGGTAAACTTGGCTGACAGTCAAAAATATCAGAATGTGCTTATTGAACTAAGGAAAAGAGTTTCGACTTGGATGGAAAAGACGGATGATCCTTTGCTGAATGGCCCTGTCCCGGGAGTTGAAGCAGAAGAATGGCACCGGAAAAACCGCGATAAGTAGTGATTTATAACGTTTTGGGTAAATCTTTGCTCAAGTGCGAACTGGACCGATGAATGTCGAATCCATTGACTAATAAAAAAGAAAGATTTATACTAAATGAAAGCGCTTAATATTCAGAAAACGTCAAATGCATATTCACTTCCAAGTGACACGAGAGATGGTAAGGTTGAAGACAATTAAAACAGTCCGAAAAAAACCTGAACACACCGTCTCTCTTTTTTACAAAAAAACTAAAACGTTTTCGTAAACTTCGGAATATCCGGAAAGGAGGAAAACGGAATGATGAATTATTCAATCGGACAAGGGAAATTGGAAAACTGGATATTAGCTGAATCCGATTTTTCGCCCCTTCATCTTGGCAAAACCGAAGCCGTAATGATGTTGGGTAATGGATATATGGGTCTTCGTTCAGTAAATGAAGAACCGTATTTAAATGAAAAGAGAAATCTCTTCATCAATGGGACGTTCAATAAGGCTGAAGAAAACGAAGTCACAGAACTTCCGAATGCGGCAGATATAACCCGCCTTGATATCCGGGTTGATGGGGACCGTTTCAGCTTGGAATTCGGTGAAATCCGGAACTACATAAAAAAACTTGATTTGAAAAACGCCGAACTTATCCGGTCATTTGAATGGATTTCGCCAAAAGGGAAAAAACTTCAATTTTGCTTCAGCCGTTTTGTATCTCTTGATAACCTCCACCTTATCGGCATGAAAATGGAAGTGAAGAATCTGTCAGATGCAGTAAGCTTGTCGATCGACAGCGGCATCAATGCCCAGATGACGAATTCAGGTGTTCAGCACTTTCTGGAAGGGGACCGGGTAATTTCAGATGAGCGATTTATCCAACTCGTCCAGACCACTAAGGAATCCGGAATTGATTTTGTCCATAATGCGGTTCATAGTTTGAAGCTCAATGGTGAGAAAATTGCGGGAGCAGCGGATAAGGATATGGATCGCCGAAAAGCGTGGCTGACTTTTCAACTTGAACTGCAGCCTGGTGATCAGTTTGAAATGGAAAAGCTGGCTACTGTACATACAAGCCGTGACAAAAAGGATGAGCAGGAACGGTACAGCCTTAACGGACTGCGTGAACAATCTCTCGCTGATCTTAAAAGGCTTGAAAGACACGGATACAAAAGCTTAGCTGAATCACACCGTAAGGCTTGGCAGGACCGAGTGTGGGACACCCTTCGTTTTGAAGTGGAAAGCGAAAATCCGGAAGATCAGCTGGCGCTTCGTTTTTCGCTTTATCATTTGACCGCCATGACGCCAGCCCACGATGACCGCATGGGAATCGGGGCAAAAGCGTTAAGTGGCGAAGGCTATAAAGGCCATTCGTTCTGGGATACGGAAATTTTTATTTTGCCTTTCTATATTTTCTCACATCCGGAAGCGGCTAAGTCATTACTGACATATCGCTATAACGGCCTGGCGGGAGCACGGCAGAAAGCTGGAGACAATGGCTTCGCGGGAGCAATGTATCCTTGGGAAATGGCGTGGCCGACAGATGGAGAAACAACTCCGGTATGGGGCGACATCGATATAGTCACTGGAGAACAGACGAAAATCTGGTCCGGATTCATTGAACAGCACATTTCAGCTGATATCGCTTTTGCAGTCTATCAATATGTCAATGTCACCGGTGATCGGCAATTCCTGGAACAATGCGGTTACGAGATGGTGTTTGAGACAGCGAGATTCTGGGCAAGCCGTTTCGAGTGGAATGAAGCGAAGCAGGCATATCAGATTAATGATGTAATCGGTCCGGATGAATATAAAGAGCATGTCAGCAATAACGCTTTCACGAATTATATGGCTTACTTCAATTTAAAGCTTGCGATGCACTATGCGGATAGGTTGAAGGAAGAAAATCACGGCTTATGGCAGTCATTCGAAATCGAGCATGACTTCGCCGATTGGCAGATAAAAGCGGAACGGCTTTATTTGCCGGAACCACGCTTGCAGGATGGCATCATCCCGCAGGACGATACATATCTGCAGCTGCCGGAAATCGACCTTGCCAAGTATAAGAAACAAACAAAGGTGAGAACAATTTACCGGGACTATAACGCTGAACAGATAAATAACATCCAAGTGACGAAGCAGGCTGATGTTATATTGCTGTTTTATTTGATGGAACAGACTTTCCTAAGAGAAGATCCACGTTTTTCTGAAGAGTTGAAAAGGGTGAACTTCTTCTATTATGAAGCGCGTACTCTCCATGATTCTTCTCTGAGCCTTGCCACACATGCCATTGCCGCAAATGACCTGGGTGAATATGAGCTGGCTTATTCTTTGTTCAAAGAAACCTGTGAAATCGATATGGGACCAAAAATGAATACATCCGACGGAGGTATTCATGCAGCGGCGATTGGCGGCATCTGGAAAGCGGCGGTATTCGGTTTTGGGGGTGTCCGTCTTGCTAACGGGCATCTGCAGATAAATCCCCGGCTTCCGAAACAATGGCAGCGGATGCGGTTCTCGGTTTTCTGGCAGGGACAGCCGCTGGAAATCGATATTACGAAAGATTTACTGACCGTCACCGTCACAGGTGGAAAAGCTGTTGAAATTGAAACAGCAGGTATGTTCCATACAGTGGAACATACATTGGAAATTCCACTGGCTTACAAAACAGCACCGCAAGTAGTGAAGGAAAGGTAGTCTCAAAATGAGAGAATCATTTTGTTTACTATATAATTCCAATTAATCAAAGGGGGCAACACAAATGGCGTTCAATAAGAAGTTAATTTCAGGCATAACAATTGCTGCGACGATGTCGATTCTGGCTGCATGCGGAGGAGAAGGAGAAGAGTCGAGCGAAGGCACAAATGAAGAAACGCAAGGCATCACTATTTTCCAAAGTAAAGTGGAAATTTCCGATCAACTGGAAGCTGCTGCCGAAGCTTATACGGAAGAAACTGGTGTACCCGTCGAAGTGGTAGGGACGACCGGCGATGACTACGCGCAGCAATTGCAGATTCGCCTCAACAACGGAACAGGACCATCTATTTTCAGCGTCCAAAATACGGAAGTAGCGGAACGTCTTGAATCCTATCTGTATGATTTGAGCGGAGAAGAATTTGTCGGAAATATTGCACCTGATATGGAATTGGCATTAGAAGACAAAATAGTCGGCATTCCTTACGGCGTCGAAGGATTTGGAATTGTCTACAATAAGGATCTGGTAGACCCTGAGGATATCCAGGATTACGATTCGTTCGTAAGCACATTGGAAGATTTTGAGGCAGAAGGAATCAATGGTTTCGGCCTTTCTTCCGAAGCCTACTTCCTGATTGGGCATATCAGTAATTATCCATTTTCCCTTCAGGAAAATCCGGACGAATTTATGGAAAACTTGACGAATGAAGAAGTATCATTGGCGGAAACGGAAGAGTTCCAAAGATTTGGTGAGTTCATGGAAGCTATCAGAGCAAACACGCCAACTCCGCTGAACACGACATATGATACGCAAGTAGGCGATTTTGCCGCTGGTAAAACAGCAATGATTCATCAGGGTAACTGGGCATGGAGTATGTTGGAAGAATTCGGTGTGGACTTTGAAGTCGGCCTGGCGCCTTTCCCTCTTGAAGGCAATGACAAGCTCGCGGTAGGAGTAGGCAGCAACTGGGCAGTAAATGCGGAAAAAGATCCGGCAGAAATTGAAGCTGCGATCGAATTTTTGGACTGGCTCCACACAAGTGAAACCGGACAGCAATTCGTAGTGGAAGAATTCGGATTCATCCCGGCAATGACAAACATCGAAGCAGGAGATTTGGATCCGTTATCCCAAGCAGTATTAGAAGCTTCCAATAGTGGAGAAACTATCCCTTGGGCACATAATGAATATCCTGCAAACGTAGTACCGAATGACTTTACTCCGGCTGCAGAAAACTTCTTTGTCAATGAAGATGTAACTGGGGAAGAATTGATCATGAGTCTTGAAGAAGCTTGGCATAACGCCACTCAATGAGATTAATAAAATAAAAATAGGAGCACGCCTGCAATGGCGTGTTCTGCTTTTTTGAACCAGGCACGGAAAAAGCGATGATAGGAAAGTAGGGATTGGCGTGGCAAATAGAGGGAAAATCGGCTGGTATCTTTTATTCACACTGCCGTTGTTGATCATATTCACAATTATAGTAGTCGTTCCTTTTATAATCGGCATTTATTATGCATTTTTCGAATGGGATGGCATCGGGGCGAATCCGATGGTATTCACCGGATTAGAGAATTTTAGAATATTATTTGAAGATGAACGTTTCCTGCGTTCGACTTGGCTTACTATATTGTTCACGGTTTTATCGGTCATCACAGTCAATGCAGTCGGACTTGCATTTGCGCTTTTGGTTACTTCGAAGCTGAAGCTGGCAAATCTGGCGAGAACCATGCTATTCATGCCATATTTGATTGGCGGACTTATCCTGGGTTATATTTGGCAATTCGTATTTCTGGATGTTTTTACTCTCCTTGGTGACTTTACAGGATTGGATTCGATTTTCTTTAACTGGCTGAATAATGAAGACTTTGCTCTTTTTGCACTTGTTTTCGTCTTCACCTGGCAAATGGCGGGTTATGTGATGATTGTCTACATCGCTGGAATCCAAGGCATTCCAGGAGAAGTGGTCGAAGCTGCAAAAATCGATGGTGCAGGCGGAGTGCAGCGTTTCATGAGAGTTACGGCACCGCTTCTTATGCCGGCATTTACAATCAGTCTTTTCCTTACATTGTCATATGGTTTTAAAATTTACGATGTAAACCTGTCGCTTACGGGCGGTGGACCGGCAAATGCAACAGAATTATTCGCAATGAATATCTATAATGAAATTTTCGGTTATGGAAATTACGGTTACGGACAGGCTAAAGCGATTGTGTTCTTTATCATCATCGCTGCCATAACACTTACACAAGTTTATATTACGAAGAAGCGGGAGGTTGAAATGTAATGAGGGTCATAAAGGCATGGTCGAAGGAAATACTGCTTTTCCTGATGGCGCTGGTATTTTTATCTCCCATCTATATCATCT
>CAZGMW010000037.1:0-1520 GCA_964526895.1 uncultured Planococcus sp.
CGATGTCATTGAAAGCTTTATCGTACTGCCGGATAATACTTTGAAAATGGTTGAACTGGAATATGAGGATTTCAATATCGGTATGCCATCCAATGCAGGAAAAGGGGAAACTTTTGTCGAAAAAGATGGTAAATATTTTATAAAAAATATGGACAGGCGATTGGCGGAATTCCGCATTCTGATCGGTGATGTCGATGCTGGCTTGTTTCTGATTAAAAATGAAAGAGAATATGATTTGAAAAAGACACTCGTCCGAGGGGAAACGTATACATTTCGTGTTCAGCGTCTGTCATTTTTCCAGCAATTAAAAGGAGTGGATATCGATGAGCAATAAATTACCGCCTGAAGAAAGAGAAGAAATGAAATTGCCACCCGAAGATGATACATACGTTTCAGAAGAGAAACAAAAAGAAATTTTGCAGAAATATGACCCCGAGTCAAATACCCGCGATTTAGCTGGAATTATGAAACATGTTGTGTTTTATGGGTTATTGGCATTTGCACTTTTTCAATTATATACAGCGATTTTCGGTCAGTATACGGCTTACATACAGCGATCCATCCACTTGGGTTTTGCGCTTTCCCTAATCTTTATCCTGTTTCCTGCGCGTAAACGCAAAGGAGTCCGCCATAAAGTAGCCTGGTACGATTATATACTCGCTTTACTGTCCATCGCAGTCGGAGCTTATTGGCCAATCATGTATGACGAGCTGGTATTCCGGCTCGGACGGGTTACAGAACTCGATTTGATCATCGGTATCCTGGCTGTTCTGCTGGTGCTGGAAGCTACACGGAGAGCGGTCGGCATGCCGATTACTGTCATATCCGCGCTGTTCCTGACTTATGCGTTTTTCGGTCCATATTTTCCAGGATTCCTGCGGCACAGAGGACAAGATTTAGAATCATTGATCCAGTTGATGTTCTATACGACCGATGGGATTCTTGGAACACCGATCGGGGTTTCTGCAACGTTCATCTTTACATTCCTGCTCTTCGGTTCATTCCTTGTGAAAACAGGGGTCGGCCAATATTTCAATGATCTGGCTGTTTCGCTCGCAGGTAATTTGACCGGTGGACCAGCAAAAGTAGCCATTTTCTCCAGTGCCCTGCAAGGGACGATTTCAGGGAGTTCGGTTGCGAACGTAGTAACTTCCGGTTCTTATACAATTCCAATGATGAAAAAATTGGGGTATAAAAAGGAATTTGCCGGTGGGGTAGAAGCAGCAGCTTCAACAGGCGGACAATTGATGCCGCCAATCATGGGAGCGGCTGCCTTCCTGATGGTTGAGTTTATCGGAGGCGTAACTTATTGGGAAATTGCCAAAGCGGCAGCGATCCCTGCACTTCTTTATTTTACAGGTGTATGGATCATGACACATTTCGAAGCGAAACGGATCGGTTTGAAAGGCTTGTCAAAAGAAGAGATGCCGGATCGCAAACAGGTGTTGAAAAAAATCTATTTGCTGACACCCATTTTCGCGATCATCATTTTCCTGTTGATCGGTATCCCGACAATGCAG
>CAZGMW010000037.1:1620-9926 GCA_964526895.1 uncultured Planococcus sp.
GTGCAGCAGTATTTGTCATCATGTTCGTGATCCAGTGGATGGCACGCGATAAAGAGACACCCATTTTCGCGATCATCATTTTCCTGTTGATCGGTATCCCGACAATGCAGGCTGCATTGTGGGGCATAGTTTTGACAATCGTCGTCAGTGCTTTTGATAAAGAAACACGTTTGAATTTCAAAGATATGATTCATGCATTGGTTGATGGTGCACGGACGGCGCTCGCCGTGGCAGCAGCTACAGCAGCGGCCGGTATTATTGTCGGAGTGGTTGTTAAAACAGGCTTGGGCCTAAGCCTAGCCAACGGCCTGGTATCCGCTTCAGGCGGAAGCGTATTGCTGACATTGTTCTTTACAATGCTTGCAGCCATCGTTCTGGGTATGGGTTCGCCGACTACGGCCAACTATGTCATTACTTCAACAATCGCAGCACCGGCAATTATTACATTGCTGATGCTTGAATATCCTGAGGGGGCAGCGACGCCATTAGTCGTGGCTTTATCCGCCCACTTATTCGTTTTCTATTTCGGTATCATTGCGGATATCACCCCACCAGTTGCGCTGGCCGCATTTGCCGCTTCCGGTATTTCGGGAGGAGAACCGATCCGGACCGGCTTTGTGGCCGCCAAACTGGCTATTGCCGCATTTATCATCCCGTATATGTTCGTGTTGTCACCATCCTTGTTGATGATCGATACGACATGGCCGGAACTGATCTGGGTGCTCATCACCGCAATTACCGGTATGATCGCCATCGGAGCCGGATTAATCGGATTTTGGTACCGCAAACTTTACTGGTTTGAACGGATCATCATCTTCATCACTGGCTTGGCGCTGATTTATCCGGAAGGTGTATCAGATATCACTGGTGCAGCAGTATTTGTCATCATGTTCGTGATCCAGTGGATGGCACGCGATAAAGAAGAACCAAAAATTAGAGAAGCTTAAAAAACCCCCGGAAAACTCTGCTAAAGAGCTTTCCGGGGGTTTTTTCCTTGATAATGTTAAGGTTGAAACAGCAAAAAAACCGCCACCCAGAGGGTGACGGTTTTTTTCAAGCAGATTCTGTTCCTAAAATCTGCTGCGGGTTTGGCACCCAATGATTCCTACTGGGCTCGAACCAGCGACCTCTACCCTGTCAAGGTAGCGCTCTCCCAGCTGAGCTAAGGAATCGCAATTTCAAGGACATTTTTAATTATAGCGTGCCCTTGAAAAAAGTCAATACTCTTCGGAAGAATTCCGATTAAAGCAATGAAACTTTATAGGAGAATAATAAACTCTCCATTCTTCATTAGTTTAAGAAGATGCTCCATTCATTTTCTGTTTTTCCATTTACGATACTCCAGCATTCGATGGCAGTCACTTTAGCTTCAAAAGGCTCGAATTCCATGCTGAATCGTGAAAAGAGAGGGCCCCAAAATTGAGCTTGCACGCTATTGGCGATGGTCGCATGCGGAACCCAATAATCCGCTTGGTACAGAGCATCAGAATCCCTAAACTCCTGGGTTGCCAGCAATATGGCTTTATGGATAGCGTTCAATCTTTCATTCTTTACAGGTGATAAAAAGAATGTTCCCTGTTGTTTGAAAAAACCGATGGACGAAAAACTGATTTTAAATTGTTGAGAAGAACTCGCCACTGTCTGGATGGCTTTTTCCAAATCGGCGGGATTGCTTTGTGTAAATGATTGCAGCGTAAGATGCGGAGGCAGTGCTGTGTTTTTTGTCAAATCACCGGCATTTGCCTGTTTCTGCAATTCTTCAATTTTAGCTGATGACCGATAGTCCATCCGAAGTACGATTGTTTGCATTATTATTCTCCTGTTCTATTGACCAGAGTTTCGAAAACCATTGTCACGGGCATCTTGTTCTGAACAAAACCATTCTTCCGGCTTGGTTTGTTCATATGAAGAGCTGCCGGGAATATGATAGATTTTCGCGCCAGTGCTATTGATATTGCCTTTAATCTTGCATTCTTTTGAATCGGGAGCATTAGTCCGCTCCTGATTCTGGGTAGCCGCTTCACTGTCAAAACCACGCTCAGTAGCATAGTTTTCAAATTTCCAGATACCGATTTCCTGCTCTCTTGCTTGTTGTTCTGCATTTTCAAAACTATCCAGATAACGCGTGTTTGGCGGAAAAACATAGGCGACACGGGCATGACCTGTTTCAAGGAGTTGTTGCTGAACGCTCTTCCCATCAACATAGAGGTAAGCGAGCAGACGACCATAGTCATCGAAACGTTCTCCGACATCAAACTCGATAGTCACATCCCCTGATTGGATCAATTGCCTGTTCGCAATTGTCGCTTCTTTTCCGAGAGGCTGTTCACCAAGCCGTGGGTGGTTCGTTTCAGGGGTATCAATCAATAAATACCTGACTGTCGTATCCTTGCCATCGTACAAAATTTTAATCGTATCTCCGTCTATCACGGACAGAACTTCCACTGGTTGCTGGCTGTTGTTTCCGCCTGTGTCAACGGGATCGGCAAAGCTGCAGCCGGCCAACAGCCCAATAAGAAAAAAAGCGCTTATCTTTTTCATCTTTATCGCCTCTTTCGTTAACTCATTATATTACTTATTCAGTAGCTTGCAATCGAAAACTTGTTCGGGAGTAAGGAAACACTATTTGAAAAAATGCTGAAATGGATTTTGAGAAACTCTGCCGTTCAGTGGTTTATAGAATAGGAGATCTGTATAAAACGAAGGGGCCAATAAGGAGAATCCGGCGTATCAGGCAATCAATTCAGAAAATCTTGTGTACTCTTTATATTTGGGGTAAAACATGGAATATTCAAGTATATTAAAACGCCTTTTTCAATTTTGTCATTGAAAAAGGCGTCTTTATGTAGGCTTCCGACACGACATGCTTGTAACATCCAATTAAAGCTGCGACTCCATATCCTGATTTTGTTGCGCAAAGTATAAGAAAGCTTCTTCTTCAAAGTCTTCGAGTTTATCTTTGTTCAGTCCAATTTCCAATTCTCCTGTAAATACGGGTTCCCACCAATTTGTTTTGTCATTCATCAATAATTCCTCCTTTAGTTAATGTCTGGTGTAATTGTTTGACTATTCCATACCCTTAAAGGTTACACTAGTAAACAGAAGAACTGAAAATAAGCCTTTTGGCCTTAGGGAGAGGATTCCATGATTTCGATTGGTATTATTGGCGCCGGGATAGTGGGAGAGCGTATCATTAAACAAATCGCCCAGCAGAGCGGGGTAGAGATTGTTGCAGTATATGATGAGAATCAGCACCGGCTGCAGGAACTGAACGAACAGTACGGAGTGCCGATAGCCGGTTCGCTTGACGAAATCCTTTATTCCAAAGCGGATTGGGTTTATATAGGCACCCCGCCTGCCTCGCATGCAGAGATTGCCAAGCAAGCCGCAGACGCTGGACTGAATGTTTTGAGCGAAAAACCACTTGCGCATAATGTCGAAAGCGGTGCACAGATGGTAGCGGCTGTTACAGAGAATCGTGTCCGTTCGGCTATGCATTTTCCATTGATGTATAGTCCGGCTGTTCATGAAATGGCGAAACGTGCCAGAAATGGCAGCATTGGAGAAATTATAAGAATCGAACTTCAGACGTTCTTTCCTGTATGGCCAAGAGCATGGCAGCAAACTCCTTGGATCGGCTCCCGGTTGGAAGGAGGCTTTATCCGAGAAGTTTTTCCGCATTATCTGCAATTGATCCAACGTATTTTCGGTAATATCTCGATTACAGATCATCTCGTAAGCTATCCGGAGCAACAGGAATTATGTGAAACCGGGCTCATCGCCCATGGACTGGTAAATGAAAAAACTCCATTGCTATTATCTGGCTTGAGCGGAGTCGGCCAAAAGGAGTTGCTGCAATTCAAGATTTATGGAAGCACGGGAGTTCTCACTCTGGAGAATTGGTCCCAGCTTTATCTGGACGCAAAAGAAGAAGAACGCATTCTAGTGACAGATTTTAAAGAAGTTCCTACTTTATTCGATGAGATGAAAGCGAAGTCTACAGCACTGGTCCCTTTTGAGGAAGGATTGACTATACAGCGTTATATTGATCAGCTTGTAAATAAATAATAAGATCATAGGAGGAATTTCAATGAATTTTACTGCCAACGATGTGGAACGCATGATACGGGAACAGCGGAATTTTTATTATACCGGGGCAACCCGTTCCGCGGATTTCCGGAAAGCGCAACTGGAAAATTTAAAACAATCGATTCAAGCCAATGAAGAAGTGATAACTCAAGCTCTTGAACAGGATCTTGGAAAAGGTGAGTTTGAAGCATATGCCACTGAAATCGGCTTCGTACTGGACAGCATCGGCAATATGCAAAAAAACTTGGATGAATGGATGGAGCCTGAAAAAGTCAAGACGCCACTTCATCTTCAGCCTTCGAAAAGCTTCGTCATACGTGAGCCTTACGGATCGGCGTTAATCATCGGACCTTTCAACTATCCATTCCAGTTGGTGATGGAACCGTTGATTGGATCGATAATCGGAGGCAATTGCTCAATAGTTAAGCCTTCCGAAACTACACCTAATGTAGCAAAAGCAATCCGAATCGTTCTCGAAGAGGCATTCCCCTCATATTACGTTCGTGTTGTCGAAGGAGAACGTGAAGAAGTGACGGCTTTGATCCATGCTTCATTTGATTATATTTTCTTTACAGGCAGTGTAAAAGTAGGGAAAGTGGTCATGAAAGCCGCATCAGAAAGGTTGACGCCAATCACATTGGAACTTGGCGGCAAAAGCCCAGCGATAGTCGATCAAACCGCTGATATTGATTTGGCAGCCAAACGGATCGCCTGGGGTAAATTGATGAATACCGGCCAAACTTGTGTGGCGCCTGATTATGTGTGCGTCCATGAATCGGTAAAAGCTGAATTCATCAAGAAATTAACGAAAGCCATCAGCGGCTTTTACGGGAAAAACGCCCAGTCCAGCCCAGATTACGGCAGGATCGTCTCCACTTCGCATTTTGACAGACTTGCTGAGCTGATAGATGAGGAATCAGCAAATATCATTTATGGCGGTAAAACAGACCGTTCCAATCGCTATATCGAACCAACGATACTGGATAATATCAGCTGGAACAGCCCGTCGATGGAAGATGAAATCTTTGGTCCGGTTCTGCCGATCATTACTTATCAGGACTTGCCGCTCTTGTTAAGACAGATTCGACAGCTGCCGAAGCCGTTGTCTGCTTATATGTTCTCGGAAAATGACCGCGCCATCAATTTCTTCCTTGAAGAATTGCCATTTGGCGGTGGATGCATCAATGACACTGTTTCCCATGTCGGCAGCGCATACCTGCCATTCGGCGGTGTCGGTCCTTCAGGAATGAACTCGTATCACGGCAAATCAAGCTTTGAAGCATTTACACATGCAAAATCGATTTTGAAAAAATCGACTAAAATTTCTACGAATGTTTTATTCCCTCCTTATAAGAATAAAGCGAAATATATTAGAGGTGTATTGAAATAAGCGGCCTTCGGGTCGCTTTTTTCATTTTATAACTTTAATATTAAATCAAGAGGTGATAGGTATGGCTGAACGAATTTTAATTATCGAAGATGAAAAAAATATCGCCAGAGTATTGGAGCTTGAATTGAAGTATGAGGGCTATGAAACTGGAGTAGCGCATACCGGTTCTGAAGGACTGATCGAATTCAGGGAGCATGAATGGGATCTCGTGCTGCTGGATTTGATGTTGCCGGAAATTCCAGGACTGGATGTATTGAAACGGATCCGGTCATCGAATGAAAAATTGCCGGTGATCTTGTTGACGGCAAAAAAACGAAGTAAAAGACAAAGTGGCAGGCTTGGATCTTGGAGCCAGCGATTACGTCACAAAACCATTCGAAATCGAGGAATTGCTTGCTAGAATACGGGCCAATCTCCGTACAAGCGGCAATGGCAATTCTGAAACCCACCAGTTCAATGATCTTGTAATGGACGAAATATCAAGGGTAGTCCACCGGAATGGGCGGGAAATTGAGTTGACTCCACGTGAATTCGACTTATTATTGTTTTTGATAAAACATCCAAAACAGGTTCTGACGAGAGAGCAAGTGTTGAATGTAGTGTGGGGGCTACGACTATTACGGGGATACAAATGTAATTGATGTGTACATCCGCTATTTAAGGAAAAAAGTGGATGCCGGGGAAAAGGCTACTTATATCCAGACGGTCCGGGGCGTCGGTTATGTTTTGAAGGAGCAGCCAAATGAAGCTGCGAAATAGGATTCATCTGTATTCGACCTTGTTAATGCTGGTAATTCTGATCATTCTTACTGTCGTCATCTATTATTCATTCAGCTCATTTGCTTATTCGACAGAAGTCGAAGAGCTGGATTCAGTGGGAGAAGCGCTGCTCAGAACGTTCAATGCCAATGAAACCAGTGATCCTGCAGATGTACTGCGTGCATATGTGCCGGTCTCCGGATTGATAAAAGTCACAGATCAGGAAGGTCAATCCCTAGCATCTGTGCAGTCAGCGGAAATTACAGCACAATTTCCCGCAAGGACTGAAGAAAACGCAGGGACCGTATTGGTCGATGATGACCGCTTTGCCTATACGACAACACCGATCATCTGGACAGACGGCACCGTCGGAGAACTCCTGATTGCAAAATCACTACAGGAAGTAAGCTCGAATCTGGAGACGTTGCGACTGGTACTTGCAGCTGCAGTGCTGCTCGCAATGATTCCAGTCATTATTTCCGGCGCTGTACTGGCTGGCATAGTGACCAGACCGATTGTCACATTGACTGCTACGATGAGAGATATTCAACGGAGCGGTAATTTCCAAAAACTCTCGATCGCTGAAAAGTCCAATGACGAATTGAGGCAAATGGGCGTTACCTTCAACGATATGATAGCTTTATTGGAAGAGAATTATGTGAAACAAGAGGAATTTGTGTCGAATGCTTCACATGAATTGAAAACGCCGCTGACCATTATCGGCAGCTACGCAAGACTTTTGGAGCGACAAGGGATGGAAGACGAAGCAGTCGCAAAAGAAAGTATCGCCGCTATTCGGACCGAAACGGACAGAATGAAGACAATGATTGAACAACTGCTTTTAATTGCCCGAAGAAAAGAAACGGCACCGGAATTTGAAAAAATAGATTTGGGTGCATTTTTGAAAGAGACCTTGATTGCCTTTAACCAGTCATATGATCGTGAATTCATGCTGGACGTGCAAAATGAACCGATAATTGTAATGACTGATCCAGTGAAGTTCAAACAATTGCTGTATATTCTGCTGGATAATGCACGTAAGTACAGTTCAGAACGAATCGAGATTATTGCGAAAATCGACGGTTCGGCATTGGTGCAGGTAAGAGATTATGGAGACGGCATCCCGAAAGAATCCATTCCGTATGTTTTCGATCGGTTTTATCGTGTCGATAAAGCCCGCAACAGGGAGACTGGCGGGTTTGGGTTAGGGCTTGCTTTGGCCGATCAATTAGCCCGTACGTTGCAGATAAAAATGGAAATTGAAAGCATTGAACAATCAGGTACAACGGTTTCGGTCTTTTTCTCATCAGATTTTAATAATCCTGAAGTAAAATCGAATCAGGAGGGATCATGATGAAAAAACGAATTGCGATTAGTGCAGTTGCTGTCATTTTAGGTGCAGCCATTGTTTTCTTTCTATTCGATTCCACTGACAATGAAAAACAGTTAAATGAATCTGAAGCAATCGCCAAAGTTACAGAGTTATATGGCGGTGAAGCAATTGGTTCCACCATTGCTGAGGATACAATAATTATTGAGCTGCAAACCGCACAAGGAATATACAAAGCGGCAGTCGACCGGATATCAGGGCAGGTTGCTTCATTGAAATTAGTTGAAAAAATAGGCAAGCCAAAAGATGTAAGTGAACAACAAGCAGAAGAAATTGCCCTGCAGGAAGTGCAAGGGGAAGTCGAAGAGATTAGTTATTCAGTTCAGCAAAATGAATACAGAGTCAGAGTGACTGGGGAAACAGAAGTATCCGTTGTTTCCGTATCAGCAGAGACCGGGAAAATAATCGACGTATCAACAGAAGCTGCAGGCGAAAAGGATCCACTCCCTACAGAACCGGAGACGACTCCTGAACCGCAACCAGTCATCAGCAGGGAAGAAGCCGTTTCTCTGGCAATGAAAACCCTAAATGGCGAATTGCAGGAAGTGGAATTCACTGATACTCCGGACGGTGGTTATTATCTGGTTGAAATTGAAAACGAAGAAACTGAAAAGGAAGTAACTGTACAAATCCACGCCATCCGCGGAGAAACACTGACAGTGGATTGGGATGATTGAT
>CAZGMW010000038.1:0-9773 GCA_964526895.1 uncultured Planococcus sp.
CTGTCAAAGGAAGGTCGCATTGCTTTTTGATTTTCGAGGAGGAAAAGACTATGACATTCAAGCACAAAGTTATCGAAAAGAAATGGCAGAAACATTGGGATCAGAACAAGACATTCAAATTGGAAACGGATTTTGACAAGCCGAAATTTTACGCGCTTGATATGTTTCCATACCCATCAGGAGCCGGGCTTCACGTAGGCCATCCGGAAGGCTATACAGCGACCGATATTTTGAGCCGCATGAAACGCATGCAGGGCTATAATGTTTTGCATCCGATGGGCTGGGATGCATTCGGGCTTCCTGCTGAACAGTACGCGCTTGATACAGGAAATGACCCGGCGGAATTTACGGCGAAAAACATCGCGACGTTCAAACGCCAAATCCAGGAACTTGGTTTTTCGTATGACTGGGATCGTGAAGTCAATACAACGGATCCGAAATACTATAAGTGGACGCAGTGGATCTTCATCCAGCTGTACAATAAAGGCTTGGCTTATGTCGATGAAGTAGCGGTCAACTGGTGTCCGGCGCTTGGCACAGTTTTGGCCAACGAAGAAGTGATTGACGGCTTGTCGGAACGCGGCGGCCATCCTGTTGAGCGCCGTCCAATGCGCCAATGGGTGCTGCGCATTACGGAATACGCGGACCGCTTATTGGAAGATTTGAACGATCTTGATTGGCCGGAAAGTTTGAAAGATATGCAGCGCAACTGGATCGGCAAATCCGAAGGCGCAGAACTTGAGTTCCAAATCGATGGCAATGGCCATTCATTCCGCGCATTTACGACTCGCCCGGATACGATTTTTGGCGCGACTTATGCGGTATTGGCGCCTGAACATAAATTGGTGGCGTCAATTACCACGCCGGAACAAAAAGAAGCTGTTGAAAAATACATTGATGATGTGAAAACAAAAAGTGATCTGGAGCGTACGGATCTTGCGAAATCGAAGTCCGGCGTCTTCACCGGCGCTTATGCCATCAATCCGGCAAGCGGCGACAAGATGCCGATTTGGATTGCGGATTACGTATTGGCAACTTACGGAACCGGCGCAATCATGGCTGTACCAGCTCACGATGAGCGCGATTACGAGTTTGCGAAGCAATTCGATTTGCCGATTGTGGAAGTCGTGTCCGGCGGAAACATCGAAGAAGAAGCTTATGCCGGCGACGGTGAACTGATCAACTCTGATTTCCTGAACGGATTGAATAAAAACGAAGCGATTGCAAAAGCGATTGATTGGCTGGTTGAAAAAGGCGTCGGCGAGAAGAAAATTACGTACCGTCTTCGTGACTGGCTGTTCAGCCGCCAGCGCTATTGGGGCGAGCCGATTCCAATTATCCACTGGGAAGACGGCACGATGACGCCGGTTGATGAAAAAGATCTTCCGTTGATGTTGCCGGTGACGACAGATATCAAACCGAGCGGCACAGGCGAATCACCGCTTGCCAATATTGAGGAATGGGTCAACGTAGTACATCCCGAAACCGGTATGAAAGGCCGCCGCGAAACAAACACAATGCCGCAATGGGCGGGCAGCTGCTGGTATTACCTGCGTTATATCGATCCGGATAACGACAATGCGATTGCTGATCCGGAATTATTGAAACATTGGCTGCCGGTTGACGTTTATATCGGCGGAGCAGAGCACGCAGTTCTTCATTTATTGTATGCGCGTTTCTGGCATAAAGTTTTGTTTGATATCGGTGTAGTGCCGACAAAAGAACCGTTCCAGAAATTGTATAACCAGGGAATGATCTTAGGTGAAGGCAATGAAAAAATGTCGAAATCCAAAGGCAATGTCGTCAACCCGGACCAGATCATCGAAAGCCACGGAGCGGATACGCTGCGTCTTTACGAAATGTTCATGGGGCCGCTTGACGCATCGATCGCCTGGTCGACCAATGGACTGGAAGGGGCACGCCGCTTCCTGGACCGTGTATGGCGTTTGTTTATCGAAAATGATGCTTTGAGCGCGAAAATTGTTGATTCGAATGACGGCAAACTGGAAAAAATCTATCACCAGACTGTCAAAAAGGTGACAGAGGATTTCGAAGGGCTTCGTTTCAATACAGCCATTTCGCAAATGATGGTCTTTATCAACGAAGGCTATAAAGCGGATGCGATTCCTAAGGAATATGTTGAAGGTTTTGTGAAGATGTTGTCGCCGATCGCGCCGCATGTAGCGGAAGAGCTGTGGGAGAAATTGGGACACACAGATACTGTGACTTATGCAGAATGGCCGACATTCGATGAGTCGAAAATGGTCGACGATGAAGTGGAAGTCGTTGTACAGGTGAATGGCAAAGTAAGAACAAAAATTGTTGTCGCGAGAGACAGCACAAAAGAGGAATTGGAAGCGGCAGCGCTTGCGGATGAAAGTATCCAAAAAGCGGCTGAAGGGAAACAGATCCGTAAAGTGATCGCGATTCCAGGGAAATTGGTGAACGTGGTTATAGCATAAATTTTTATACTGGAGTTTCAGCTTAATGGCTGGGGCTCTGGTTTTTTATTGGATGAATCTGGAATTTATGGAGCTGGTTTGACTCTGGACAGAAAAGTGCCGCTTTCGGACAGTATTTTAATTCTGCGGATAGTAAATCCTTAATTTGGAAATAAAAACTTGGGCTTGTCGACAGATTAACTAAAAAAAACCCTTCGCAAGCTCATGCGAAGGGTTTTCTCCATTTATAATTGTTTAGCAAACTCTGCTGCGCTTCTTCCTGCCACATTTCCCGTCACCAGCGCAGAAGTGATGTTATAGCCGCCGGTGTAGCCGTGGATATCGAGAATTTCACCGCAGAAATAAAGGCCGGGCTTTTTGCGTGAAGCCATCGTTTTCGGTTCGATTTCCTTGATGGAAACGCCGCCGCCTGTCACAAACGCTTTTTCGATTGGCTGTGTGCCGGTTACTTCCATGGTAAATGCAGTAAGCTGTAACGCCATTGCCCGCACTTTGTCGCTGGCAAGTTCAGCACCAGTTACAGCAGGATCTATTCCAGCCCGTTGCAATAAAAATAAGAGCCAGCGTTCCTGTGCGAGACTTTTCCATACATTCTTCACGGATTTCTTCGGTTCATCCTTCATCATTTTGAACAAGAGCTGGAAAGAGGATTCCGCATTTTCTTCCGGCATAGAGTTGATGCGCATTTCAACCGGAGCGCCGCCGGTTTTTTTCATTTCCTTGACGACGTACTGGCTGCATCTGAGAACAGCAGGGCCGCTCAATCCGAAATGAGTAAACAGCATGTCCATCTGGTGGGTCACAAGAACTTTCGCTTTTTTATTCAGCACAGAAACAGCGACGTCCCGAAGAGCAAGTCCCTGCAGATCGCGGCTGAGGATAAAGGGCTCTTTTGACAGCAACGGAACTTCAGTTGGATAGAGATCGGTGACAGTGTGGCCCGCTTTTTCAGCCCACGGATAGCCGTCTCCCGTCGAGCCCGTCTGCGGAACGGCTTTGCCGCCGACAGCGACAACGATCGACTTGGAGGTATATTCGTCGCCGGAATGCAGCCGGACACCAGTCACTTTATCATCAGTCATTAATAATTTTTTTACCGGGGAATCCAGCAGCACAGTAACGCCAAGCCGGTCCATTTCACGGAACATGGCATCGGCGACATCCTGCGCCCGATTTGAAACAGGAAACATGCGGCCGTGATCTTCTTCTTTCAATGCCACACCGAGTCCTTCAAAAAAGGAGATGATGTCTTCATTATTGAATACGGAAAACGGGCTGTGTAGAAATCGTCCGTTTCCAGGAATATTTTTCACAATTTCGTCAAGAGGCAGCCTGTTGGTTACATTGCAGCGGCCGCCGCCAGATATGATAAGCTTTTTACCAAGCTTTTTGCCTTTTTCAATCAATAGAACTTTTTGGTTGCGTGAAGCCGCGGCGATGGAAGCCATCAATCCAGAGGGACCCCCGCCGATGATTATAACGTCATACATATAAGAAGAACTCGCTTTCGTTTTTAATTGGGTAAATATCATCCAGCCTGTAAGAGCTAAAAGGACATTTCCGCTTTTCTATTGTCCAGACTCCAATGCCCAGCTCCTCGAGTCGCTTCGGTCTTGTCCGCAATGGCAAAATGACGCCATTACGGACAATGCCTCCAGCGCTTGTCGGAGCTAAACGGACATTTTCGCTTTTCTTTATTATAACATGCTTCAAAATCCGTTGAGTAATTCTGTTTATAAGTGTAAACTATCGTGTAGATTGTTTTTTTTATCAAGAATTAGTCAGGAAGTGCAAAATGTCAACATTACTTAAAGGAACTGCTATTTTGACGATAGGCTTGTTTTTATCAAAAGTGCTAGGCGTTGTCTATATAATTCCATTCTATGATTTGGTTGGAGTAGATAATATCGGACTTTATCAATATGCCTATATACCCTATAATCTGATGCTGGCGGTTGCCATATCAGGTGCGCCTCTGGCTTTCTCAAAGTTTGTAGCGAAATACAACAGTCTGGGAGATTATGAAACGGGCAGGAGATTACTTCGTTCAGGCATTCTGACGATGATGGTCACTGGATTTATAGGATTCTTGTTAATGTATGCTTTGGCAGAACCACTTGCCAGGTTCACAATTTCTGAAAATGAGAAAATCTACTCTGTGGAAGATGTAGCATCTGCTATCAAATGGGTCAGTTTTGCTGTAATTATCGTGCCGTTCATGAGTTTATGGAGAGGTTTTTTCCAAGGCTATAATTATATGATGCCGACCGCCGTTTCACAATTAATCGAACAGATTGTCCGCATCATCTTCCTGCTTGGGAGCGCCTATGTCATTATAGAAGTAATTGGCGGTACACCAAAATTGGCCATCCAGTTCGCCGTTTTATCCGCGGCAGTAGGAGCGGTTGGCGGCGTTTTGGTGCTGTTCTATTATTGGAGAAAGAAGAAGCCGGAATATGATGGGCTTCGCCAGAATTCAGTCGAATCATATGACGTAGGGCTGCGTGATATGTACCGGGAAATTCTTTCATATGCCCTCCCAATCGTCTTTTTGGGAGTGGCGAATCCGCTGTTCCAATTCATCGATCTTTTGACGTTCAACCGGGCGATGGATGCAGCAGGCAACTTACCGGAAATCGATCTGCTCGGAATATTGAATTTGACAGCACATAAATTGGTTCTGATACCAGTTATGCTGGCCACAGGTTTTTCAATGGCTCTGATTCCGTTGATTACCAAATATTTTACCTTAAATGAAGAAAAATCTTTGAAAAGAACGTTGGATCAATCATTCCAGATGATCATTTTTCTAACATTGCCGGCAGTTGTCGGGATGACGTTATTGTCGGATGAACTTTACCATATCTTTTATGAACAGAGTGAAATCGGTTCGGAAATATTGGCGCATTATTTGCCTGCGGCGATTCTGTTTGCCTTATTCCCGGTAACAGCTTCAATTCTGCAGGGGATCAATCAACAGAAATGGATTGTTTTGAATCTGATGACGGGATTATTGGTGAAATTATCTTTAAATATTCCGTTGATCAAATTGTTCGAAACGGATGGGGCGATTATTGCCACAGTCATTGGGTACTCGGCGGCTATTGCCATGAACATCGGAGTTATAATGGTTACGATGAATTACCGGTCCTCAATGGTTGTACGCCGGATTCTGCTTATTGTATTGATGAATGCTGTAATGGCAGCCGTTGTTTTAATATCGTTGGCCGGACTTGATCTTTTCATCGGTATGGATACTAAGCTTCAATCGATTATCCGTGTTCTGATTGTCGGAGGGATAGGTGGAGCCGCATACGGTTTTATCTCGCTTCGTGCGGATAGTAAATCCTTAATTTGGAAATAAAAACTTGGGCTTGTCGACAGATTAACTAAAAAAAACCCTTCGCAAGCTCATGCGAAGGGTTTTCTCCATTTATAATTGTTTAGCAAACTCTGCTGCGCTTCTTCCTGCCACATTTCCCGTCACCAGCGCAGAAGTGATGTTATAGCCGCCGGTGTAGCCGTGGATATCGAGAATTTCACCGCAGAAATAAAGGCCGGGCTTTTTGCGTGAAGCCATCGTTTTCGGTTCGATTTCCTTGATGGAAACGCCGCCGCCTGTCACAAACGCTTTTTCGATTGGCTGTGTGCCGGTTACTTCCATGGTAAATGCAGTAAGCTGTAACGCCATTGCCCGCACTTTGTCGCTGGCAAGTTCAGCACCAGTTACAGCAGGATCTATTCCAGCCCGTTGCAATAAAAATAAGAGCCAGCGTTCCTGTGCGAGACTTTTCCATACATTCTTCACGGATTTCTTCGGTTCATCCTTCATCATTTTGAACAAGAGCTGGAAAGAGGATTCCGCATTTTCTTCCGGCATAGAGTTGATGCGCATTTCAACCGGAGCGCCGCCGGTTTTTTTCATTTCCTTGACGACGTACTGGCTGCATCTGAGAACAGCAGGGCCGCTCAATCCGAAATGAGTAAACAGCATGTCCATCTGGTGGGTCACAAGAACTTTCGCTTTTTTATTCAGCACAGAAACAGCGACGTCCCGAAGAGCAAGTCCCTGCAGATCGCGGCTGAGGATAAAGGGCTCTTTTGACAGCAACGGAACTTCAGTTGGATAGAGATCGGTGACAGTGTGGCCCGCTTTTTCAGCCCACGGATAGCCGTCTCCCGTCGAGCCCGTCTGCGGAACGGCTTTGCCGCCGACAGCGACAACGATCGACTTGGAGGTATATTCGTCGCCGGAATGCAGCCGGACACCAGTCACTTTATCATCAGTCATTAATAATTTTTTTACCGGGGAATCCAGCAGCACAGTAACGCCAAGCCGGTCCATTTCACGGAACATGGCATCGGCGACATCCTGCGCCCGATTTGAAACAGGAAACATGCGGCCGTGATCTTCTTCTTTCAATGCCACACCGAGTCCTTCAAAAAAGGAGATGATGTCTTCATTATTGAATACGGAAAACGGGCTGTGTAGAAATCGTCCGTTTCCAGGAATATTTTTCACAATTTCGTCAAGAGGCAGCCTGTTGGTTACATTGCAGCGGCCGCCGCCAGATATGATAAGCTTTTTACCAAGCTTTTTGCCTTTTTCAATCAATAGAACTTTTTGGTTGCGTGAAGCCGCGGCGATGGAAGCCATCAATCCAGAGGGACCCCCGCCGATGATTATAACGTCATACATATAAGAAGAACTCGCTTTCGTTTTTAATTGGGTAAATATCATCCAGCCTGTAAGAGCTAAAAGGACATTTCCGCTTTTCTATTGTCCAGACTCCAATGCCCAGCTCCTCGAGTCGCTTCGGTCTTGTCCGCAATGGCAAAATGACGCCATTACGGACAATGCCTCCAGCGCTTGTCGGAGCTAAACGGACATTTTCGCTTTTCTTTATTATAACATGCTTCAAAATCCGTTGAGTAATTCTGTTTATAAGTGTAAACTATCGTGTAGATTGTTTTTTTTATCAAGAATTAGTCAGGAAGTGCAAAATGTCAACATTACTTAAAGGAACTGCTATTTTGACGATAGGCTTGTTTTTATCAAAAGTGCTAGGCGTTGTCTATATAATTCCATTCTATGATTTGGTTGGAGTAGATAATATCGGACTTTATCAATATGCCTATATACCCTATAATCTGATGCTGGCGGTTGCCATATCAGGTGCGCCTCTGGCTTTCTCAAAGTTTGTAGCGAAATACAACAGTCTGGGAGATTATGAAACGGGCAGGAGATTACTTCGTTCAGGCATTCTGACGATGATGGTCACTGGATTTATAGGATTCTTGTTAATGTATGCTTTGGCAGAACCACTTGCCAGGTTCACAATTTCTGAAAATGAGAAAATCTACTCTGTGGAAGATGTAGCATCTGCTATCAAATGGGTCAGTTTTGCTGTAATTATCGTGCCGTTCATGAGTTTATGGAGAGGTTTTTTCCAAGGCTATAATTATATGATGCCGACCGCCGTTTCACAATTAATCGAACAGATTGTCCGCATCATCTTCCTGCTTGGGAGCGCCTATGTCATTATAGAAGTAATTGGCGGTACACCAAAATTGGCCATCCAGTTCGCCGTTTTATCCGCGGCAGTAGGAGCGGTTGGCGGCGTTTTGGTGCTGTTCTATTATTGGAGAAAGAAGAAGCCGGAATATGATGGGCTTCGCCAGAATTCAGTCGAATCATATGACGTAGGGCTGCGTGATATGTACCGGGAAATTCTTTCATATGCCCTCCCAATCGTCTTTTTGGGAGTGGCGAATCCGCTGTTCCAATTCATCGATCTTTTGACGTTCAACCGGGCGATGGATGCAGCAGGCAACTTACCGGAAATCGATCTGCTCGGAATATTGAATTTGACAGCACATAAATTGGTTCTGATACCAGTTATGCTGGCCACAGGTTTTTCAATGGCTCTGATTCCGTTGATTACCAAATATTTTACCTTAAATGAAGAAAAATCTTTGAAAAGAACGTTGGATCAATCATTCCAGATGATCATTTTTCTAACATTGCCGGCAGTTGTCGGGATGACGTTATTGTCGGATGAACTTTACCATATCTTTTATGAACAGAGTGAAATCGGTTCGGAAATATTGGCGCATTATTTGCCTGCGGCGATTCTGTTTGCCTTATTCCCGGTAACAGCTTCAATTCTGCAGGGGATCAATCAACAGAAATGGATTGTTTTGAATCTGATGACGGGATTATTGGTGAAATTATCTTTAAATATTCCGTTGATCAAATTGTTCGAAACGGATGGGGCGATTATTGCCACAGTCATTGGGTACTCGGCGGCTATTGCCATGAACATCGGAGTTATAATGGTTACGATGAATTACCGGTCCTCAATGGTTGTACGCCGGATTCTGCTTATTGTATTGATGAATGCTGTAATGGCAGCCGTTGTTTTAATATCGTTGGCCGGACTTGATCTTTTCATCGGTATGGATACTAAGCTTCAATCGATTATCCGTGTTCTGATTGTCGGAGGGATAGGTGGAGCCGCATACGGTTTTATCTCGCTTCGCACCGGCATCGCACAGAAAATATTCGGCGAACGGCTGACGAAATATACACGTAAATTCGGTTTCTAGGAGGCCCCAATGCGAATAGATAAATTTTTATCAAATATGGGCTTCGGTTCACGAAAAGATGTAAAAGTGCTTTTGAAGTCGAAGTCGGTCGAAGTGAACGGGGAAGTGGTGCGCGATGCGAAACAGCATGTCGATGAGACGGCCGACCTTATCACCGTTGATGGAGAAGCTGTGGAATATGTCGAATTCATCTATTTGATGATGAATAAACCACCCGGCGTCATATCCGCAACAGAAGACAAATACGACGAGACAGTCATCGATCTGCTTGGCGACTCGGAACGCCATTTTGAACCATTTCCGGTGGGTAGATTGGATAAAGATACAGAAGGTTTGCTGTTGATCACAAATGACGGCAAACTGGCGCATGAACTGCTGTCGCCGAAGAAACACGTGGCGAAGACTTATTATGCGCAGATTGATGGCGTTGTAACCGAAGAAGACGGGGAAGCTTTCCGTAATGGCGTAATTTTGGATGATGGCTATCAGACGAAAGAAGCTATGTTGAAAATCCTCAAGAGCGGCGTTGAATCAGAGATTGAACTGACGATAACGGAAGGGAAATTCCATCAGGTCAAGCGCATGTTTGAGAGTGTCGGCAAGACAGTGGTGTACTTGAAGCGGCTCTCAATGGGTTCGCTGGACCTGGATCCGGAACTTGAACTAGGTGAATACCGTTATTTGACGGAAGAAGAGCTGATC
>CAZGMW010000039.1:0-9715 GCA_964526895.1 uncultured Planococcus sp.
GCAAAATTTCTTCGACGAATTGGCAAGCACCAGATTTTACCGAACATCGAAAGCCACTATGGCTGAAAGAGGGTGAATCCGATAAATATTGTAAGTCCTGTATCCACTATGGCTGTTAAGCGATCGGCCGAAACAGCCACAGCCAAAACGGAAGCACCTATTGCAGAAGGAGCAAAAGCTTTTTCGAGCCTGTTGCAGGGAATGACGGACGGCAACAAGAAAAGCGATAATCCTGAAGCTGCATTGCCGCAACAACTATTGGAAAAAATTGAAGACATCGTTGCTGCCCTGCAGGAACAGCCTGTTGAAGAGCTGACAGAAGCGCAGCAAAAAATACTGGCTGAATTAATGCAATTGCTCAGTCAGCAACCGGAAAGAAAAGAAGGTACCATTCTGGTTGATATGGCTGGGAAACGAAAGTTCACACCGATTAATCCGGATGCTGAAAAGCAGGCGATACCAAAAGAAGTTCAAGCAAAACTTATTGAACTTGTTAAGAAGCTAAGCGATGTATTGCCGGCAATTGCATCGTCTGATGCTAAAAAATTCGACTCCACTACGGAATTAATGGGGGTCGAAGGCAAAACACTCGTTTTGGACACTGACAAAATCGAGAAGATAAGCAATAAGATTATACAAATCGCTGAATCACTTGCTGAAAACGGGAAGAAATCTCCTGTAGATGCCGTTCGATCTGAGCAGGCAATAAAATTTGGATCAATGATTCCTGTGGAATCCGAGAAACAGATAAAAGTCGATGGAGAAGCGAAAAGTGTAAACGTGGATGAAGCGGAGGCAATCAAGGCGCAGGCTTCTGCCCCTGTGGTCACTGCAGGTCGAAGCGACGGAGGACAGCAACAGGAAACTTCACAGCAGGATGACAACAAGCAGAGCCTGACGCAGACTGCGGCTTCTGCAGATGCAGCAAAACCGGTGGCCGCTTCTGCACAGGCGACTCAGCCGATGCAGGCAAGACCGGAACCACCAGCAATGCCAGTGCCTGTAGTAAGAATGAATAATCTGACCGAAGAACTGGGCGAGGTTTTCAAAAGTTCAATGCGGATGAGCACGAACGGGGAAAGCACCCAGATCAAAGTGAATATTTCGCCGGAAAATCTAGGGCAGCTGGATATTCGCCTGACAGAAACGAATGGGAAAATTGCAGCACAGATTTTCACGAGCAGCTTGGCGGCTAAAGACGCAATCGACCTTCAGTTGAATCAGCTGCGGAACACATTGATCCAGCAGGGGTTGACGGTCGAAAAAATTGAAGTTGTTCAAAACAACTCACAGCAGTCGCTCGGTCAGCAAAATGCTCAATCTGAACAGCGGTTCACGCAACAGCAGCGACAGAATAACCCTGGACGCGACAGCAATGGCTACCAGCAAACAGAAGAAAAAGCGGCAGTACAGCGTAACCACCTCGACTCGGGAATGATGAAAGTGGATTATACAGTTTAACAAGAAAAGAGGTGTTCTGATGAACGTTACGAATACATCAACCGCGAACGCGATGGCGGGAACGAATGTTAAAGCGGCAGATCCGCAAAACACACTGGGCCAGGATGCATTCCTGAAAATCCTTGTCACGCAGATGAAGCACCAGGACCCGATGGAACCATTAAAGGATACCGAATTTATCGGCCAGATGGCGCAGTTCAGCAGCCTGGAGCAATTGACGAACCTAAATAAGACGATGACCAATTTTGTCGGCGGCTCAGGCAACAATCAAACCTTAGCGGATCATGCAAATCTGATCGGCACTTCAATCGACTGGTCGTATGAAGTAAACGGCCAGATGGAAACAGGGCAGGGAATCGTAAAAGCTTTATCGAGCAAAAACGGTGAATTGACCATTGAACTTCTCGGCAATGAAAAGAAAATTCCGCTTACAGCAATCAACCGGATCGAAATGAATACAGCAATTAAAAATGACAACGAGATTGTCTGATTCCAATCGGAATACGGACAATACTTGAAAGGGGAAAACTAAATGTTACGTTCAATGTATGCGGGTGTGTCAGGTATGAAAGGCTTCCAAACGAAACTGGATGTCATCGGTAATAATATTTCCAACGTCAATACAATCGGTTATAAGAAAAGCACAATCAACTTCCAGGATCTTTTGAGCCAGAATATGGCCGGTGGGGGAGCGAACCCGATGCAAGTCGGACTGGGGTCTTCAACAGGAGCGATCAACGTAAACCATAACGCCGGATCTTCCATGACGACAGGTGTTGGGACTGATCTGGCAATGATGGGCGACGGATTCTTTATTGTGCAGGATCCGGAGGCTGCAGGACAAGATGGCCAATACTTGACGCGTGCCGGTAACTTTACGGTAACTGAAGATGGACGTCTTGTTACTGCGCAAGGATACAATGTACTTGGTTTTCCTGCTGGAGGAGGCGCAGCTGCTCCAATTACGATTGATCAAGGAACATATAATTCTTTCAGCATCAATCGGACAGGCGAAGTCGTTGGGAAAGAACCGAACGGTAATGAGGAAGTTCTATTTAATCTCGCTATTTCAAACCCTGAGAACCCGACCGGCCTAAGTAAATTTGGCGGTTCCCTGTATGAAATGACTGGCCTGGCCAGTGCAGATGGCATCAACCCTCAAACGGTGGCAGCTGCAAACACATCTGTCGCATCCGGCATGCTTGAAATGTCAAACGTTGACCTAACGGAAGAGTTCACTGAAATGATTATTGCTCAACGCGGATTCCAGGCGAACTCGCGCACAATTACGACTTCTGATGAAATCCTTCAGGAAGTTGTCAACTTGAAACGATAATAAAGGAGGGCGGCCTGAGGGGAGCTAAGCTTCCCTCGATAGGCGCTTTTATATGATCCTATTGACGAAATTAAATCAGACACCGTTTACCATAAATGCGGTTTATATCGAAAGAGTCGAAGCTACACCGGATACAGTGGTGACACTGGTGTCGGGCAAAAAGATCCATGTGCTTGAATCAGTGGCGGACGTTACTGACAAAGTTACAGCCTATTATCAGCAGATCAGCATTTTGCCGACAGTCCAAAAGCCTGACCCGATGGAATAAGGAGGAAACACCATGGTAGATCATTTGTCAGACGAAAATATAGATGCCATTCTTTCTTCCATTAAAAAAGAGAAGCCTGCACCTTATAAGATCGGCAAAGAACGTACAGTAAGCAATTATGATTTCAAGAAAGCATTGCGGTTTTCCCAGGACCAAATCCGGACACTGACACGGATTCATGAAAACTTCGCACGCTTGCTGACATCTTACTTTTCTACCCAGTTGCGTACATATGTCCAGCTTACGGTAACGAGTGTAGAACAATATTCATACGAAGAGTTCATCCACAATATCGAGAAGAATTCATTGCTCGGCGTCTTTGAAGCAAGCCCGCTGCCAGGCAGCATGGTCATGGAATTTTCTCCGGATGTTGCGTATGTCATGTTCGACCGTTTACTCGGAGGGCAAGGGAATGCATTGAATAAAACCAGTGATTTGACGGAAATTGAAACCTCCATCATCGAACGGGTTTTCGTAAAAGCGTTGGATTGCTTCCAGGAAGCTTGGACTTCCGTAATCCGTTTATCGCCTTCTTTGAAAGAAATAGAAGTGAATCCGCAATTTCTGACGATGTCACCACCGAATGAAACAGTCATCATGGTTTCGCTTCAAACGAAAATCGGTGAAGTTGAAGGAGTCATCAATCTGTGCCTTCCTCATCTCGTATTGGAAAAAGTGCTGCCGAAACTATCAGCGCGGCACTGGCTGGCAAATCAGAAGAAAACGAAAGAAAGCCATGAAGTGGTTGCTTTAGAGAAAAAGCTTCAAAACACTAAAATGAGCGTCAAAGCAGTTTTAGGTCAGTCTTCGATAAATATTGAAGATCTGCTGAATTTGAAAAACGGTGATGTAATCCGCCTTCAGGAATCCTTTTCAGATCCGGTGATGGTGCTGGTCGACGAAAAGCAGAAATTTCTTGCTCAAGCCGGAGTTTCCAAAGGCCGTTTAGCAATACAAATTACGGAAGTCCAAACGCAGGGGGATGCTGGCGATGGTAACTGGTAATTTGTCTTCAGACGAAATAAACGGCTTATTGAATCGGGGGCAGAAGGAGGAAAAGAAAATGGCAAACACGTCACTTTCCACAATCGAAAACGAGGCACTGACTGAATTATTCAGTGTGGCACTGGGCAGCTCTTCGGCTGTATTATCTTTATTGCTGTCTGACCAGGTGACAGTGAGTTCACCCAAACTGCGGTCAGCAAAATGCTCAATCTGAACAGCGGTTCACGCAACAGCAGCAGCGACAGAATAACCCTGGACGCGACAGTAATGGCTACCAGCAAACAGAAGAAAAAGCGGCAGTACAGCGTAACCACCTCGACTCGGGAATGATGAAAGTGGATTATACAGTTTAACAAGAAAAGAGGTGTTCTGATGAACGTTACGAATACATCAACCGCGAACGCGATGGCGGGAACGAATGTTAAAGCGGCAGATCCGCAAAACACACTGGGCCAGGATGCATTCCTGAAAATCCTTGTCACGCAGATGAAGCACCAGGACCCGATGGAACCATTAAAGGATACCGAATTTATCGGCCAGATGGCGCAGTTCAGCAGCCTGGAGCAATTGACGAACCTAAATAAGACGATGACCAATTTTGTCGGCGGCTCAGGCAACAATCAAACCTTAGCGGATCATGCAAATCTGATCGGCACTTCAATCGACTGGTCGTATGAAGTAAACGGCCAGATGGAAACAGGGCAGGGAATCGTAAAAGCTTTATCGAGCAAAAACGGTGAATTGACCATTGAACTTCTCGGCAATGAAAAGAAAATTCCGCTTACAGCAATCAACCGGATCGAAATGAATACAGCAATTAAAAATGACAACGAGATTGTCTGATTCCAATCGGAATACGGACAATACTTGAAAGGGGAAAACTAAATGTTACGTTCAATGTATGCGGGTGTGTCAGGTATGAAAGGCTTCCAAACGAAACTGGATGTCATCGGTAATAATATTTCCAACGTCAATACAATCGGTTATAAGAAAAGCACAATCAACTTCCAGGATCTTTTGAGCCAGAATATGGCCGGTGGGGGAGCGAACCCGATGCAAGTCGGACTGGGGTCTTCAACAGGAGCGATCAACGTAAACCATAACGCCGGATCTTCCATGACGACAGGTGTTGGGACTGATCTGGCAATGATGGGCGACGGATTCTTTATTGTGCAGGATCCGGAGGCTGCAGGACAAGATGGCCAATACTTGACGCGTGCCGGTAACTTTACGGTAACTGAAGATGGACGTCTTGTTACTGCGCAAGGATACAATGTACTTGGTTTTCCTGCTGGAGGAGGCGCAGCTGCTCCAATTACGATTGATCAAGGAACATATAATTCTTTCAGCATCAATCGGACAGGCGAAGTCGTTGGGAAAGAACCGAACGGTAATGAGGAAGTTCTATTTAATCTCGCTATTTCAAACCCTGAGAACCCGACCGGCCTAAGTAAATTTGGCGGTTCCCTGTATGAAATGACTGGCCTGGCCAGTGCAGATGGCATCAACCCTCAAACGGTGGCAGCTGCAAACACATCTGTCGCATCCGGCATGCTTGAAATGTCAAACGTTGACCTAACGGAAGAGTTCACTGAAATGATTATTGCTCAACGCGGATTCCAGGCGAACTCGCGCACAATTACGACTTCTGATGAAATCCTTCAGGAAGTTGTCAACTTGAAACGATAATAAAGGAGGGCGGCCTGAGGGGAGCTAAGCTTCCCTCGATAGGCGCTTTTATATGATCCTATTGACGAAATTAAATCAGACACCGTTTACCATAAATGCGGTTTATATCGAAAGAGTCGAAGCTACACCGGATACAGTGGTGACACTGGTGTCGGGCAAAAAGATCCATGTGCTTGAATCAGTGGCGGACGTTACTGACAAAGTTACAGCCTATTATCAGCAGATCAGCATTTTGCCGACAGTCCAAAAGCCTGACCCGATGGAATAAGGAGGAAACACCATGGTAGATCATTTGTCAGACGAAAATATAGATGCCATTCTTTCTTCCATTAAAAAAGAGAAGCCTGCACCTTATAAGATCGGCAAAGAACGTACAGTAAGCAATTATGATTTCAAGAAAGCATTGCGGTTTTCCCAGGACCAAATCCGGACACTGACACGGATTCATGAAAACTTCGCACGCTTGCTGACATCTTACTTTTCTACCCAGTTGCGTACATATGTCCAGCTTACGGTAACGAGTGTAGAACAATATTCATACGAAGAGTTCATCCACAATATCGAGAAGAATTCATTGCTCGGCGTCTTTGAAGCAAGCCCGCTGCCAGGCAGCATGGTCATGGAATTTTCTCCGGATGTTGCGTATGTCATGTTCGACCGTTTACTCGGAGGGCAAGGGAATGCATTGAATAAAACCAGTGATTTGACGGAAATTGAAACCTCCATCATCGAACGGGTTTTCGTAAAAGCGTTGGATTGCTTCCAGGAAGCTTGGACTTCCGTAATCCGTTTATCGCCTTCTTTGAAAGAAATAGAAGTGAATCCGCAATTTCTGACGATGTCACCACCGAATGAAACAGTCATCATGGTTTCGCTTCAAACGAAAATCGGTGAAGTTGAAGGAGTCATCAATCTGTGCCTTCCTCATCTCGTATTGGAAAAAGTGCTGCCGAAACTATCAGCGCGGCACTGGCTGGCAAATCAGAAGAAAACGAAAGAAAGCCATGAAGTGGTTGCTTTAGAGAAAAAGCTTCAAAACACTAAAATGAGCGTCAAAGCAGTTTTAGGTCAGTCTTCGATAAATATTGAAGATCTGCTGAATTTGAAAAACGGTGATGTAATCCGCCTTCAGGAATCCTTTTCAGATCCGGTGATGGTGCTGGTCGACGAAAAGCAGAAATTTCTTGCTCAAGCCGGAGTTTCCAAAGGCCGTTTAGCAATACAAATTACGGAAGTCCAAACGCAGGGGGATGCTGGCGATGGTAACTGGTAATTTGTCTTCAGACGAAATAAACGGCTTATTGAATCGGGGGCAGAAGGAGGAAAAGAAAATGGCAAACACGTCACTTTCCACAATCGAAAACGAGGCACTGACTGAATTATTCAGTGTGGCACTGGGCAGCTCTTCGGCTGTATTATCTTTATTGCTGTCTGACCAGGTGACAGTGAGTTCACCCAAACTGGCTGTGAAATCCAAAGAGGACATCATGGCAAAAACGCAATCGCCTTTCTTTGTATTGCTCGGTGAATATACCGGAGACATGTCGGGCATCCAATTTGTTTCGGTGAATAAAGAACAAGTGCAGGCATTGACTTCGATGGTCGAGCCCGAAATTGCAGATGAGGATACAGAACGGCAATTCGAAATCCTTCAGGATATCGTACAGCAAATGTTCGCATCTGTTTCCCAGACATTTTCCGCTTTACTGGAAACGGAAATTTCTCATTCCCTGTCCGGCATGGACATGGTGGCACAGCGGGAAGATTTTCCGGCAGCTAATTTCACCACAGAAGAATGGTTTGCTGAAGCCGCGTTTCAATTAAAAGCACAAAACGGCCAGCACGCGGAATTTCATATGTGTATTCCGGTGCGTCTGGCAAAACAAATGGCAGGAATCTTAACCGACTCAGGTGAAGAAGAAGAGCTGGAGGAGACACAGGATATGCAATTTGACTCGAACAATGAAAACAATTCACAGAATAAAAAAGAACAAACCGCTTCATCGCCAAGCATCCAACCGGTGCAATTCTCAAGTTTCGATGAAACAGCTGCCGCATATGCAGAACCAAACAATTTGAATATGCTGATGGATATTCCTCTTCAGGTAACAGTCGAATTAGGGCGCACAAAACGGACAGTCAAAGAAATTCTGGGTGTTTCCCAAGGATCGATTATCGAGCTCGACAAATTGGCGGGAGAACCTGTCGACATTCTGGTAAACGATAAGTTGATTGCGGTGGGTGAAGTTGTGGTCATCGATGAAAATTTCGGGGTCCGCGTAACCGATATCCTAAGCACGGAAGAGCGTATTTCGAAGCTTCGCTAATATCTTTAAGTAAGGAGTCTACAAGCTTGATCCCAAAAATGTCTTTATACAGCATGATGTTGATCCTGCTGCTGGCGCTGTCGGCAGTATGGGCACCGTCCGGAGCGCAAGCCGCCGATCCGAAAGTCATTGACAGCTATGACGCGGACCAGCCGGCAGCCGAACAACAGGAAGAGCTTGTTGAAGTGGCAGCACCGGAAGAAAAAAGCTTTATCGTAGTAATCGGCCAATTGATTTTTTACACCTTATTAATTGTCTTCATGATTTACGGCTTGATCAAATTCCTGTCGATGAAGCAAAAAAATCTCCAGCCCAACCAAGCTGTAAAGCTGATGGGCGGAACAGCCTTAGGAAACAATAAATCCCTTCAGCTTGTGAAAGTGGGAGGACAGATTTATCTGATCGGTGTCGGCGATCAAGTAACTTTGATCAAGGAATTCTCCGAAGAAGATGAAATCCATGGAATCGAAAAAGATGTGGAAACCCAGGCTTCGCCATTATTGCCGAAGACGGTAACCAGTTTCATAAAAGAAAAGGTCGGCAGCCAATTAGGCAAAAACCCTTCCCAAGCGAAAGGGTTTGATCAGTTGTTCAAGCAGAGCCTTGATAAACAGCGCAAAAAGCAGGATAAGTTGGAGTCGGATCTGGACAGCCAACATTCACGGGATGAAGAAGGGCGATCGTTATGATGGATTCTCTTCTCCTACTCGTCAATATTCCCGGAATCGATTTTGGCAACGAAAATCCCGAAGACGTCTCGACTACATTGCAATTATTATTTCTCTTAACGATCCTGTCAGTGGCTCCAGGGATCTTGATCCTGATGACCAGCTTCACCCGCATCATCATTGTGCTGTCATTTGTCCGCACAGGACTGGGTACGCAATCGATGCCGCCGAACCAAGTATTGGTCGGACTCGCATTATTCCTTACCTTCTTCATCATGGCGCCGATTTTCACAGAAATAAACGAGACTGCGCTGCAGCCTTATTTGGACGGCGAAATCGGGCAGGAAGAAGCGATGGACTCAGCTGCATTGCCGATGAAGGAATTTATGGCGAAACACACACGCGAAAAAGATTTAGCTCTTTTCTATAAATATGCGGGCTTGGAAAAGCCTGAAAGCATCGGCGAAATTCCGCTGACTTCACTGATTCCGGCATTTGCCATCAGTGAGCTCAAGACAGCGTTCCAAATAGGCTTCGTCATTTTCATCCCGTTTCTAATCATCGACATGGTCGTGGCCAGTACCTTGATGGCAATGGGTATGATGATGCTGCCGCCGGTAATGATTTCATTGCCGTTTAAAATCCTGTTATTCGTACTCGTCGACGGCTGGTACCTCATCATCGAATCGCTGCTGCTTAGTTTTTAGTTAGTAAAGTTAGACATAGTAACCGATATTCCGCAAAACAACTCGCTTGCGGGCCCACAGGATGTGGGTCATGCAGTCGGCGCGACAGGACGTCGCGGTGACTGCCGGGGGATTTAAAACCTTTGCTCCTGCATCGCTGCGCTGCTTCGTCGCAAAGAGTTGCCCTTGCAGGCTTCGGTCGACTCTTCGCTGTTTTGCTCCATATCTCTAAAAATTTCTCTCAGCGCCGGCGCGCCAATGGACTGAGCGAAGCA
>CAZGMW010000040.1:0-9687 GCA_964526895.1 uncultured Planococcus sp.
CGGCAATTCCTGCGACAGCCGTTTACGGAATTGTTCGTATTGTGGAGGAAGCTTCAGTTCTTCTCCCAGGGATTCGAGTGGTTCATCGACTGCGAATCCAGGTGGATCGGTGGCGATTTCAAACAGGATGTCCCCGTATTCACGGAAGTAAATAGAATTGAAATAATTCCGGTCCTGCACAGGCGTTACACCGAGCCTCCAGTTTTCAATCTTTTCCTTCCAGTCCAGCTGGTCCGCATCGTCTTCAGCACGCCATGCAATATGATGGACAGTGCCCACTCCCATTTGTCCGGTGCCTTGCCGCTCCGTCATGACGTCCACGATATTGCCGATTTCCGCTGTTGACTGGAAACGGATAAGTTTGTCTTCTTCGCCAATTTTTTCGAGCCCCATGACCGACTCCAGCAATTCCGCTGTCTTTTCGGCGTTGGCTGAAAATAGGAGAGCGCCTGCAAATCCTTTGATGGCGGTTTCAGCGGTGATGTCTCCGAACTCCCAGGAACTTTCCTTGCCGCCAGACCTTTCCACCAGTTCAAGGAGCAGGCCATGCGGATCTTCAAACCCTACGTATTTTTCATCGAATCTTTCATGTTCAGTAAAAGGAACACCAAATTTATTCAGTCGGGCTTTCCAAAATTCCAGACTGTTCGGCGGCACCGCGAATGCAGTCACACCGACTTGCCCATCTCCGATTTTTCCGCGGTAAGCATTGCCCCAGGGGAAAAAGGTCATAATCGTTCCCGGGTCCCCTCCATCATTCCCGAAATAGAGGTGATAGGTTCCAGGATCATCAAAATTGATGGTTTTTTTCGTTAATCGCAACCCCAATACCCCTGCGTAAAAATCCACGTTTTCCTGCGCATCTCCCACGATAGCCGTAATATGATGGATTCCCGTAATCTTCTTCACGTGTATCGACTCCTTTGCCTTAAGTCTTTCTATTCTGCAATCATATCAAACGAATATCTTGAATCCAAGATAATATACCTCTATGCATTTATCGATCGGTTATTCCCGCTTATTTTCATCGAATTTCTCTTTTTTGGTTTGTTCATGCCGTTCCGCTTGCTTCAACTCACCTATATCTTCCCTTTTGTCCTTTTCTATTTCTCTTTTTTGCTGCTTTTCTTCGTATTTCGTATCCGCCTCTTCCACCGCGATGTCTTTTTGGTGTTCTTTTACTTCCTCTATTTTTTCCATTTCTTCCTGGTATTGCTCTTCAACTTCTGATGTTCCGGGGATGAAGGGCTCTTCATTGTAATCGGTCCTTTTGCCGTAGCGAAGCATTTCATAAATGATCAAGCCGTTATTCGGCATACCGTTGGCAGTTTTCATAGGAACAATATCGAATAGCACGTAATAGAATGCGTAAAAGATAAATCGGTTCCAGAAGGTTTTTTGTTCCTCCAGCATGCCGTTTGCCAACATGCCGTTTATAGTGACGGCCACAACAACATTCACCAGGATGGGACCCGCATATAACATGATATAAGCAAACTTCCCTTCTCTTTTTAAAGAGTCATAGGAAAACCAGCTGTATAGATGGTAGTACTTCCGTATATCAAACATTCCGATTTTGATGATCCTTGGGCCTGAGCCGACCGTCAATCTTGGATTTTTGACACCGAGCAGCTCACTGGTGATGACGTAGCCCATTTCCCGCAGAAATACTACGACCGGAAGAATAATGAAGGCTGATATTATCAATGCTATTAAATCTCCAAAGCCGAACATATAAATCCCTCCGCGGTATTGTAAATTGTGATATAAACATTACCTGTTTATTTACCCCTTCTCTACAAAAACTATCCTGAATTTCACATATTACAGAATTTGAGCAGATAGACTCCTTCACTATTACAAACGTTGCAACTGAGAACTGAAGGCGCCGTCTTCAGAAAAACGGAAAAAAGACTCCAAGCCGCCGGAAGTCCGTTGGTTTGGAGTCTTTTTTCAATTATGGCTCAGTGCATTCTCAGTTGCTGAAGCCGGCTGCGGACTCACCGCTGCAATTTTTGTTTTGCGTCTTGCCGGAATCATATTGAAGACGATATTAAGGCCAATCGCCGTGATACTGCCGGCGACGATTCCGTTGCTTGTCAGAATCTGAAAGCTAGGCGGCACCAATGCAAAAATTTCAGGCACCACTGTTACACCCAAGCCGATGCCCACCGAGCAAGCCACGATCATGGAGTTTTCCGTAGACTCCCCCATCACCTTGCCGAGCATCTTTATTCCCTGGGATATTACCATACCGAACATCGCCAGCATGGCTCCGCCAAGTACAGCTGTTGGAATGATTGTGGTCATGGCGGCAATCTTCGGCACAAAACCGAGCGTGATAAGCATCATCGCGGCGATGAAAATAATCTTACGGGATTTGACTCCGGACATTTGGATCAGCCCGACGTTCTGGGAAAATGCCGTGTAAGGAAAAGCGTTGAAAATGCCGCCCATCATTATGGCCAATCCTTCCGCCCGGTAACCTTTCGCCAAATCTTTTTGTTCCAGTTTCTTTTTCGTAATATCGCTTAAGGCGAAATAGACACCCGTCGATTCGACCAGCGACACCATCGCCACCAAGCTCATTGTCAAAATGGCGGACCATTCGAAGGTCGGCATGCCAAAATAAAACGGTTGGACCATGTGAAAATAAGAAGCTTCGGTGATTGGCGCAAAGTTGACCAATCCCATGAATCCGGCAACAAGTGTTCCACCGACAAGTCCGAGCAATATCGAAATCGCTCTGATAAAACCGGTCGAAAACTTATAGAGCAAAATGATGAACAACAGCGTGCCGAAAGCCAATGAAATATTGACTGTAGAACCAAAATCAGCTGCTCCCTGGCCGCCGCCCATATTATTAATGGCTACAGGAATTAACGTAATACCGATAATCGTTACAACGGAACCCGTGACAATCGGCGGAAAGAAGCGCACAAGACTGCCGAAAACACTGCTGATCAAGACAACAAATAGACCTGAAGCTATGATTGCTCCATAAATTGCGGAAATCCCGAATTCGCCTCCGATGGCAATCATTGGCCCAACGGCAGTAAACGTACAGCCAAGAACGACCGGCAGCCCGATTCCAAAAAAGCGGTTGCTGACAATCTGCAGAAGCGTGGCAATCCCGCACAGTAAAATATCAATAGAGACCAAATAAGTTAATTGTTCAGAGTCGAGTCCGAGTGCCCCTCCGACGATCAACGGAACCAATACGGCTCCGGCATACATTGCCAGTACATGCTGCAATCCCAACGCTGATTCACCCAAAAGTTTCTTCATCAAACGTGAACCTCCTCAAAAAATTCTACTTCGCCATTTTCCATCGACTTGATATTCGCCAGCGTTTCCACACGGATGCCACGGTCGCGGATCTCTTTGCCGCCGGGCTGGAAGCCTTTTTCAATGACAATTCCGACGCCGGCGAGCGCCGCTCCAGCTTGCTCGATGATATTCAATAACCCCAAAACCGCCTGGCCGTTCGCCAGAAAATCATCCAGTATGAGGACAACGTCGTCTTTATCCAGAAAATCCTTTGAAACTGAAATCTCACTGGTCACGTTTTTAGTAAACGAATGGACACTTGCCGAATATAAATTATCGGTCAATGTGAGCGACTGGCTTTTGCGTGCAAAAACAGGCTTAACTCCCATTTTGAGTCCCGTCATCACGGCTGGCGCAATCCCTGAAGATTCAATCGTCAATATCTTGGTGATGCCGGATTCCGAAAAACGCCTGGCAAACTCTTCACCGATTGCATCCATCAGCACCGGATCGATTTGATGATTGAGAAAAGAATCCACTTTCAGTACGGATTCCGATAACACTCTTCCTTCTGATACTATTTTCTCCTGTAACTGCTTCATGTCGCTGGTTCCCCTTTCGTCACGGCCGAAGGCATAAAAAATAGCCCTCAGAACCGTGCATCCATTCATAACCATGAGCGGAGCAATGTCCTTCGAGCTAAATTCGAAAGGAAACGCAAAGAAATATGCGCCAAAAAGGGCATAAACTATCGTTTCGTTGCTTCTCATAGTCGGTTTATTTACGGTAAACCGGTAGAAACTCGCGGGCCATATCCCCGCTATTATATGAGTGAATATTCTTTTAGAATGGTCCAATTATAGCACGTTGAAATGATCTATCAAGGGAGATATTAAATGTAAAAATATTCAGATATACCTTTCTGCATATTCAACTTTCAGAAGCGGATTAAAATAGGCGCAACCGATTGATTTTATTCGTCGTCGCCTATATATTTAGAGAAGCGAAATAAATTGGCGGAAAAGGGCGGATTAAATGAAATCCTGGTTTATGGATTGGAAAGCTAAAATTCTTTCCTTCAATCGAAACATTAAGTTATTCATGCTGGCCAACGTCCTTATTCAGATCGGGTTGGGCGTTTTCATGGTGATGTATAATCTTTACATAAAAGAACTTGGTCTGCCCGAAACAGTCAACGGCAAAGTGATTTCCATGACGGCCATGGCTTCTGCCATCATGCTGATTCCCGCCGGCTTTTTAAGTGACAAGCTTGGACGCAAATGGATCATCATTGCAGGGGCCTTGTTCGGTGCCGTCACCTTATTTTATCGAAGCTTCGCTGTTCTGGAATCTCCCTTGGTAACTGCCGCTTTTTTCACCGGCCTTTTCATGGCATTTGTCCAGGTTTCCGGTGTTCCGCTCCTTGCCGAGAATTCAAAACCTTCAGAGCGCGTCCATATGTTCAGCATCTATTTCGCTTTGATGACGGCCGCAAACGTGGTAGGCAGCCTTCTTGGGGGCGTTGTAGCAGACGTGTTCCAAGTTTATCTATCGATGGACGCGGTTGAAGCCATCCGTTGGTCGCTCTTATTCGGGGCAGTCATTTTCACGGCAGGTTTATTGCCATTATTCAAATTGAACAATAAAGCGCCCGCTCCGTCCGAAAAAGTGGACACACGAATTGACATTGAACCGGATGACCCCGGTTTGCGACGCAATTTGATCGTCATTTTCCATTTCTCATTTGCCAGCCTCTTGATCGGGCTCGGTTCCGGTTTGGTCGTGCCTTATTTGAACCTTTACTTCGCAAACCGATTTGATGCCTCCAACGCCTATATCGGTTTGGTCTTGTCACTCGGTTCCGCGATGACCGCCGTTGCCATGTTAATCGGGCCCATGCTCGTCAGCCGGGTGGGTAAAGTGAAGGCGTTGATCATTTTCCAGGTCCTATCCATCCCTTTCCTGATTTTGACCGCTTACACGACTTCCCTGTTTCTTGCTTCGTTGGGTTTCCTGCTGCGTCAGGCCCTGATGAACGCAGGCAACCCTATCCAGAGCGCCATTGCGATGGAAGTAGTACATGACAAATACAAAGGACTGGCCAATTCCGTGAACCAGATGGTCTTCAATGTCGGCTGGGCGACGATGGGGCCTGTTGCTGCAGGCCTGGTGATCGCCTTCGGTTCTTATTGGGGCTATGCCTATGCATTCACCATCACGGCAGGCTTATACATCGTTTCTTCCACTTATTATTATTTCATTTTCGGCAGAAGGAAACTGAGTGAGGAGTGAAAGTGAATAGCACCAGTCCCTTATACAGGGGCTGGTGCTTTGTTTAGCATACAATGTCCTATCCCACCGCCATGTTTCATTTCAGAGATGGGTATTAAAAATATTTCCGACTTATTATTCAGCACCTATTCTCCGCCCTTTATCATCTCTCTTGTCCTTCACTTTATAGGTAAACTCAACTTCAGTTTTTTTGCCGGCGCCTATTCGTACGTGAAATTCCAAGGTATGGGAGTCTATCACTTCGTAATCATGCGTCGAAGATTCCATTTCCCAAATTTGGTCGCTGACAACATGTTCGATAATGACAGCGGCATTTTTTTGTTTGCTGTTTGTCAGTCGGTATTCAAAAGTAACATACTCTGAACTCCCTATTATTTTTCGGCTTTTTTCGCGTGGCTTATTGGTTAAATCATAAGTTTCCCCGATCTTCACCAGCCTTTTTTCAGTCGGAGGCATATAGTGAAGCTTATTTTCACCGATAAAATGCAATTCACCTTCTTCGTCCCTTTCATAAAATTTTATAATTCCTTTGGGAAGCGGGACTTCTTCAAAATCAGCGGGATTTCCGAATTGCAGCTGCACTATTGCATTTTCTTTTCTGTCTTCAATTCTATATATCTTTTGAAAAACTGCAGTTTGACTGTGAAGAAACTTAATCTGTTTTGATGCACCTTCTACCAGAGAGAAAGTGCCGTCCAGTTTAAATACATTTGCTTCTGAAATTCCAAATGGCTCTGGCTGTATAGAAAAAGATTTGGTGCTGAACGATATATTGTCCAACTCCCCGAAATCATTTCTTACTCTGTTCACCATACCTGCAACTACTTTTAAGTGGCAGTTTTCAAAATTTGCTCCTGTCTGATTGCTGATTTTGACCCAGCCTTCTAAACGAAATTCATCTCCATAAAATTCCGCGTTATAGACCGCTTCCCACTTGAGTCCAGCAACCAGATAATACAATTCGATGTCTTGATTCAATGGAGAAGGTTCGATTTTGCAGACGAGTGACGGATTGATCCGCATCTCCTCTGCTGGAGGCAAAACAACGTCTCCGGCAGGGTTAACGAGAATTTCACCGGTTTCTTTCATTTCCCCGATAAGGTCTGGTCCACCATTCAATAAACGGAATTTCGTATCAATGCCTGTTTCCTGATTCCTGACACTAATCTCCCTGCCCACATATTTTTGCAGTAATTGAGATTTCGCGGCAATGCCGGCGTCGTAACTCTGTTCAAGGACAGCAGCCCCTTTAACGAAAAAAGAATCCGGTTCAATCCCCAGAGGAAGATCATCGATAATCAACTGGCTGACTTCTTTTTCCGCCCCCAGGCTCCTCACCTCTTTAACAGCCGCAAAATCATGGTAAATTGTTAATGCAAGTGATTTTCTGATGGTTTTTCCTGCTTGGATTGACATTGTCTGCCTCCTTTTTCACTGGCTGAAGTAGTTTCTAAGATATTCGATTGTTTCCAGCCGGCAATTGTCTGTTAGCGGAGATCTTCTGGCATGCAATATATCCCCATAAAGCAAGTCCCCCAGAAACCGGACTTCTTCCGCAAACATTTTGTTTTGTACTGCATCAAATACTTCTAAATTTACATAAATCGAGTTCCCCATTTTCGTATAATCGATTACTGTAACCTGATTGGCCATATGTCCTTCAATCCTCTGCTTTTCTGTGTAGTTTCTCTATCTATCCATAAGATGATTTTATCACTTTCAAATATTATCGCTATAAAAATCTGATTATTCTAACTAAAAACAGCAAAATAAAAAGTCAGTGGAGAAATAATGAAGCTTCTCCACCGACTTTAAAATATTTTAAACGATTACATTGCTTCTTCACTGACCAACAATTCCGGAAAATCTTTTTCAATCGTTTCCTCGAGTTGATATTCCTGCAGTATTTCAAGCAATTCATCTTCATCTACTTTGCAATAATCCAGGAGATCCTTTTTTTCGGGACCCTTGAATTTTAAAATATATTTTTTACGGCCATTTTTTGCGATTACATACACATCCATCGATTCGAACTTCTTGATTGTCCGAAAATCCTGATGCGCGATTAAACAGGCTGCATCCATTTTATCCAGATGCGTATACAGAAAAGCTTCCGATCTCTTCTCCTCCGCCGAAATAAAGCTCATTTTCGCATGATGCCGATTGATGAACCGCTCTGACAATTGCTGATGAAAAGTGATTGTCTCCCATTCCACTTTGGTCCGGTATTTTTCTATGAACAACTCGGAAAGAACCTGGTGCCGGGTAATGGCAATCCAATCCACCTTCTCGGCATGCCGGTCGATCAGTGACATCGGCAATCGTTGGCAAACTGATAAAGACGGCCATGACAATTCCGCACTGTGGCGCTCGATAAAGAGTGGAGAAAGACCTCTCGAGTGCAGCAATTCTTTTTTACGGGATACAATTTCCCAATACTGCTTGAGGTTGAACGGACTTGCTTCGTTTTCCTGTGTCTTCATCTGTCTTTTGCTCAATTTTTCCGACTCTGGCACCCACTGTTCCGCAGCCGCAAACTCTTCTATAAATGCTTCGGACACTTTTTGGGTCCGAATCACTTCATCCCAATACAAACGCCCTTTGAATTCACGGATGAATTCTATTGATAGTTGCTGATGTCCGGAAATGAGACACCAGTTTACTTGAGATTCGTTATCCCGTATAAACTTCTCCGACAATGTTTCTGCTTCACATATAGTATTCCACGAGATGGAACGCTTGTTTTTGATCCCTCTCGCCTCCATTAGATCACTCAAATTATCAAACATTGTTTCCACTCTCTTTTCAAAAAATATTCCGCTTCCCTGCTGCCATGGCGACCGACTGATTATATGGATAAAACCCGCATACCGGCATAAACCGATAGTTGGACAATAAAGTCTTTCTCATTGTTTCTTTTGATTCCCAGGTTTTTCGATTCGATTTCGCTTTCTGATTGGAGTACCCGGCTGGTTATATGGCCCGCACATCCATTATGCAATCGAATTGTTATTCTAAAAAACCCTTTGTTCTTATGTTAACTCTCTTATCCCTTAAAGAAAAGAACTAAAACAGGAATATGTTGTTTTTAATATTAAATTGACTACTTCCCACTGCTTTAACTAGGCGAATCAATAATATAATGCCAGTGCTTCTATGCTTCTTCATCCATATGGCTTATCGCAGACTTAAGAAAACATCGGTTACATTTAATCTGAAAACCCCGCTGAAAAACTTCAGCGGGGTTTAGTGTCTTCTATATATAGTATAAAGGTAACGAGCTATTTTTTCTTCGGAACGATAGCGACTGTACATCTGGAAACACAAATAAGACGATTTTCTTCATCAACGATTTTGACATCCCATACCATCGTTGTACGCCCTTTGTGCAAAGGGGTTCCGATTGCAGTGACAATTCCTTCACGTTTGCCTCTGATGTGGTTGGCATTGATCTCCAACCCTACAGCAATTTCGTTTGCCTGATCGATGAGGTGCCACGTTCCGACACTAGCCACCGTTTCGGCAAGTACAACAGAAGCTCCGCCGTGAAGCTGCCCAAAAGGTTGATGAGTAGCGGAATTGACTGGCATTGTGGCCAATACTTTCTCTTCTGTAATTTCTCCCATTTCAATGCCCAACACTCCGGCAATCGTTTCTTCCACTGGTTTCATCTCCATACCAGACGTTCCTCCTTCTCCGTATTCGGTTTCTTTCTGATTTAATCATGGCAAATATTACAACTTATGGCAATGAATATTTTTTATCGCGCTCTTTTGAAAAGTGTGTTTGCATTTCTTTACTTCGTTTCCTTTAAACCTCATTTTCAAAATTGTAATCTAAATGTAACAATAAACCCTATTGCCTATTCTATTTGTTGTAGATAGAATAGAGAGTACTAAAAACCATAAGCATACCGTAACGTTTAACTATAAAAAATTACCATAATAAAGGGAGAGAAACTATGAATAAAATTGCCTTTTCAGTAATTGCATCCGGCTCCTTGGCCCTTTTAATTGGAGCTGCAGATGCAGAAGCAAGTTCTACATATACTATTAAATCCGGCGATAGCCTATGGAAAATTGCCAACGTACATAATATTTCAGTATCTGATTTAAAATCATGGAA
>CAZGMW010000041.1:0-9369 GCA_964526895.1 uncultured Planococcus sp.
CTTTACCGCAGAGAGCTGCAGGAAATGATAATAAGATAACAAAATGCTTCCTTCGCCGGGAGCATTTTTTTAATAGACATGTACATTTCAAAACATGTGGATTTACCTATTCTCTGACCTTTGTACAACATTCCCCTTCAATTGGCTCATTTGGTATTCTGCTGAGCCCCTTCATTATCTTTATCTCCTCTTTCGCTATATGATGGGATGAGAGACCTTTTTGCACCTGCCAAATAGCGCTTACATTAAATAGATAAAAGGATGATTCCTATGCATCGATTGACTGTCTTGCCGATTTTACTTTTTATCATTATATTGCTTGGTGCCTGTTCAAGCAGCCAGACCACTTCAGAAGCCGGGCAATTGAACGACGGCAAGCCCGCTCCGGATTTTCAATTGGTCGACTTACAGGGGAACGTTCATGAACTTTCTGAATACGAAGGCAAAAAAGTTTATATTAAATTTTGGGCTTCCTGGTGCTCGATCTGCCTGTCCGGGATGCCGGAACTGAACGAGCTTGCCGGTGAAGAGCCGGACTTTGAGGTCTTGACCGTTGTGTCACCCGGCTCGAACGCTGAAAAAAGTACGGAATCTTTCGCCAAATGGTATGAAGGCGTCGACAACACTTCGAATATCCAGGTTTTATTGGATGAAGGCGGTTCCGCATTTGATGAATATGGTGTCATCGGCTATCCGACATCCGTCTATATCGGTTCTGATGGCGTTATTGTGAAAAACCAGACCGGCCATGTGAGCAATGAACAAATTTATGAAACATTTGATACCATACAATAATGAAAGGCGGTTGATTGAATATGAAGAGTAAATTCCCTATTCTCCTCTTGTTTATAGTGCTGCTGCTAGCGGCTTGTTCAATACCTGGCGCTACGGGAACTTCCGATTCTTCTGTGGCAAACAGCTCTACAGGCACCACGTCGGAAAGCACATCCCGTTTCCCGGATAACCCGAATGACGATCTTGAATTCGATACAGACCAATTGGAGGACATCTGGTTTGCCGGCGGCTGCTTCTGGGGCGTTGAGGCTTACATGGACCGTGTTTACGGAGTCTATGATGTCACTTCCGGTTACGCCAATGGATCAACTGAGAACCCGACTTATCAGGAAGTTCTGTATGAAAAGACTGGCCATGCAGAAACTGTACATGTTCAATACGATCCGGAACGCATAGATCTTGAAAGCCTGGTTTCACAATTTTTCATGATCATCGACCCGACTCTGCTGAACCAGCAAGGCAATGACAAAGGAACGCAGTACCGGACAGCTGTCTACTATGAAAACGAAGAAGACCGTGCTGTCATTGACGGGGTCGTAGCAGCTGAAGCTGAACGTTATGATAAGCCGATTGTGACAGAAGTTGAACCTTTGGACCATTATTATTTGGCTGAGGATTACCACCAGGACTATCTTGAAAAGAATCCTGACGGCTATTGCCACATTGAATTTGATTCGCTTGAAGATCAGGAAATTCCTTCATTGATAGACCCTGCAGCTTATCCGAAACCGAGTGACGAAGAATTGAAAGAAGAATTGACCGAACTGCAATATGATGTAACTCAAAATGACGCAACAGAACCTGCCTACTCCAATGAATACTGGGATAATTATGAGCCTGGTCTGTATGTGGATGTGACAACAGGTGAACCTTTGTTTTCATCTGCTGACCAATACGATTCGGGAACCGGCTGGCCAAGCTTTACCAAACCGATTGATCCGGCAGTCGTAACCGAACACATTGATACCAGCGGTTTTTTCAAGCAGACCGAAATCCGCAGCCGCGCCGGCGACAGCCATCTTGGCCACGTCTTCGATGATGGACCGGAAGATAAAGGCGGTTTGCGTTATTGCATGAACAGCGCTGCCCTTCTGTTTATCCCTGCTGATGAAATGGAAGCCGAGGGCTATGGATATCTCAGCAGCATGATTCAGTGATAAGCGCAAAAGCAACATAAGAAAACGGTGCATTCCAGTCAGAATGCACCGTTTTCTTATGGAAAAAATTAATTTTCTGTGTGCATATTTTATCTGTCTTTAGGGAATAAGATATAAAGTTCAAACAAGACCTGAAACTCTACTCCAATACTTGGGGTAGATACATGAAATATCAGCAAAACGGAGGAACAGCCATTATGAAAAAGAAAATTACGGTCGGCGACGCAGAATTGAAATGGGATTTGGAAACAGGTGATGTATTATTTGATGGCGGAGATGCGGTCTTATTCTGGATTTCGGCTATGGAGACTTTTTTTGATTCCATTCGGGAAATTGCAGGGGCTGAAGCTACAAATCTTGTATTGGAAACAACCGGTTTCAGACAAGGAGTCATCGTTGGAGAAGGATTTTTGGATAAAAAGAATATCAATGCGTCGAACGTTGTAGGATGGTTGGCCAATACATATGCACCCGCCGGATGGGGTAAGATGAAAATTGTCGAAATGGATGAAGATGCACAGCATTTCACTCTCCATATCCAGGATGACTGGGAATACAAAATGAATCAACAGAAACAAAAAGGGCTTGAAGGGATATTCGTCCCTTCCCATTTTGCGGGCGTATTTACAGGGCTGTTCGACACAAATTTTTGGTACAGCATCGTCCAATATCAAAATGCCGATCATCCATACAGCATTGTAAAGTATTATCCTTCTGATATATCCGTCCAGTCCAATATCCATGAAATGTCGAGAAAACAGGAAGCAATGCAGATTAAGGAACTTGAACGGATGGTCGACGACAAAACTAAAATGCTCCAAAATCTCGTGAAGGAACTTTCTTCCCCGATTATTCCTGTGTTGGAAAAAATCGTCGTAGTGCCAATGATCGGAAGCTATGATGAAGATCGCTCGGAAGACCTGATTTTCAATACATTAAGTGAGTTACCTAAACACCAGGCCCAATATCTTTTACTCGATTTAACGGGTTTGCATAAGCATATTTCCGAGCATACCGCGCAGCTTATCGATAAGTTGGGAGCCGCTGCCCGCCTGCTTGGCATCGAAACCATTCTGGTTGGCGTATCGCCAGAATTGGCAATGGTAATTATTCAGTCGAAAAGCAATCTTACAAAATTCGAATGTCTCCAAAGCCTGCAGCATGGCGTCTATTATGCACTCGGCAAAAGCGGCAGACGAATTGTATAAAACAAAATTCTTTTCCTGAAAAATAAAACGCCGCCTCAGCTAAAACTGAGGCGGCGTTTTTTCGATTCTTTTGTGAGAAGTTCACGGTTCAGATCACCCCCATTAATAGATGAATGGGATGAGCCTTGCCCGCTTTTTCATCCATTCCCGGTATTCTTCTCCAAATTCTTGGATCAGCATGGCTTCTTCCCCGTCCATTCTCCTGACAAGTGACCATGCAACCAATGCGCCTCCCAGTACTGCGGCGATAATACTCTGAAAAAACAGGGCCATCCCGACAGCTATCAATAATAAGCCAGTGTAAAGAGGATGGCGCAGAGTCCGGTAAGGCCCGCTGCTGACAATCTGATCTCCCTGCTGAACAGTGACATGCCTTGTAAACTGCGCTTTTAAATGAAGAATGCCCCAAAAGCGAAGAAAAACACCTCCGCCGAACAATAGAATACCGATGCCTTTCAGCCAAGGCATAAGGAGCTCGAACGGCCGCATTTCCCCGAGAAGAAACGCCGCTGCCACCGTAATTGAAAGAGCAGCGAAAATCACCAGGAAGGTATTTCGTTCCACCTTGTCTTCTTCGCCCGTGCCCCGGTTGCGGAAGAGGACGAACTCCATTATCCAAATCAGTGCTACTGCTGTGAAAATCCAATCCCAACCTGTCATTAAAAACCTCTGCCTTTCCTGTAGCTTTCCGTTCATTTTACAGATAATTCCGATATAACACAATTCAAAGCCTTCCGATAAAATGCCCTCGCCTGCCTATCGAACAATGGCCGACATGTTTCCGTTATAGCGAAAAGAGGTACTGTGAAACAAAGAGTTTTTCACTGGATCTACTGGAGGTGCACCTAAGAATGATATTTCTGGACTATGCCATCTACCTGGCAATTACAATGCTGAAATTATTTCTCTTCAGCGAATATACAGATACCGATTTTTCCTTCGGTTTTTTCATATTGAATTTTGCTTCTGTTCTTGCGCTCTCAAGCTGGACATTATTGTTGAAGCCAAAAAACCGCCGGAGAGTTCTGCTGATCCTCCTGTTTCTTCACAGCACCTTGATCGTTTCGGATATTTGGTATTATCGCTATTTTGAAGATTTTCTCAGTGTGATGCTGATTGCGGATGTTACTCAGCTGCGCAGTGTCGGCGGCGGCTTTTTAACTCTCGTTACCTGGCAGGACTTTTTGTTTTTCGCAGATTTCCTTCTCTTTGCTGCTGCCTTTCCGTATTTCCGCAGTAAAACAGGAACCCTTACCCGTAAAGGCAGGTTCCAGTTTGCTGGCGCTGGCTTCACAGCTGGCCTGGTTGTTTTCACCCTACCGCTCATCTGGAGCTACCTTCAGCAAGAAGAATGGCTGGTGGAAAATCCAATTTCCAATATGCGGGAATATTATCAGCTGGGATTTTGGGGATATCACGGAGCAGATCTGATTAACGGAGCAGCCAGCTTTATCGGCAGCGAAGAATTAACGGATGCCCAATTGCTTCTATTGCCTGCAGCTGTACCTGAAATCGAAGCAGCGCAGATTCCGGAAAACTTGCCGAATATCATCGTTGTTCAATTGGAATCCTTCCAGTCTTCGGTGATCGGGCAGGAGATCAATGGTGAACCCGTTACTCCCAATCTCAATCAATTGAAAGAAGAAACCACCTATTTTCCAAATTTTTATCACCAGACCCATGAAGGCAGAACATCAGATGCCGAATTTCTGACTCTTTCTTCGCTGCATCCGATCAAATCGGGTTCAGTTTATACACAATTTGCAGATAATGATTTTGACGGCCTGCCTGGTCATTTACAGCGTTACGGATACGACACAGCCGCCATGCACGCTTTCGAGAGAACTTTCTGGAATCGCGATGATTTCTACGAAAACATCGGTTTTGCTGAATTTTACAGCAGAAAAGATTTTTCCGATGGAGAAAAGATCGGCATGGCTTTGAATGACAAGGACTTTTTCTCCGAATCAGTCGATTTTGCATCCGGACTTGAAACACCCTTTTTCGCTTTCATGGTAGCTTTGACCAGCCACACGCCTTATGAATTTCCTGCGGATCAAAAGGAATTGGATCTAAGCGGGTATGACGATGAACTCGTCCAAAACTATTACCATACGATCCATTATGTCGATGAAGCTGTGGGACAGATGGTGGAAAAACTAAAACAGCAAGGATTATGGGAAGACTCGCTTGTCGTTTTCTACGGGGACCACGACAGCGGTTTGACGCAGGAAGGCGCAGAAATGGCTGAAAAAGCTGGAGCAGATACAATTACAGATCTTTTTGAGTTGGATCACGGCGTACCACTTTTCATTAAAGCAGCTGGTGGCACTTCAGGTTCAGTAAATGAAAATGTCGGTGGACAAATTGATATTGCGCCGACGATCCTTGACATGATCGGCATCGATTCCCCTTATATGCTTGGCGGTTCACTGATGGATCAAAAGGACAACATCACCGCTTTCCGTGACGGCTCGTTCCGTTACAAAGATTTTTACTACAAACCGGACCTCACTGCACCAATCGGTACTGGAACGTGTTATTCGACGGTTAGTGAAGAGGAAGTTGCATTCCAACATTGCGAAGACCATGTCGAAAAGGCATCGGAACAATTACGCCTCTCGGATCTGATCATCCATAAGAATGCACTAGAAAAGATAAAAGGAAAATAAGTTTTCAACAATATAAAAGGCGATGAAGAGAATTCTCTTCATCGCCTTTTAATATTTTTAATTAATTCTTCAGGAAATTCGGATCTGCAAACGCCGGGTTCGGATATTTATAGAAACCTTCCCCGGATTCACGGCCGATTTTCCCTTTATCGAGATATTCTGTCTGCAATAGTTCAGCAAGTTTTACATACTCTTCTTTGCCCGTTGCAGCTGCTTTCGCCTGCACAATATTATGTGCAGTTCGGATTCCCACGACATCAAGAATCGCAAATGGCCCCAGCGGCGCACCTGTTGCGATCATCCATGTCTTGTCGACCGTCTGGACGTCCGCCACTTCTTTGACAAGCAATAATTCTGCGGCTTCAAGAAACGGCACGAGAAGTGAATTCAGGATATAGCCAGGCTGCTCTTTATGGAGCGGCAATGCTACCATACCGATGGCTTTGGCAAATTCGATGACGTCATCGAAAATTTCCATATCGGTCCCTGGATGTTTCATGACTTCAGCCGTATTATTCACCCAAATGGTATTGGCGAAATGCAGGGCAAGGAATTTTTCCGGACGTCCAGTTGCTTCAGCAAACTGGCTCGGCAATAAAGTCGACGAATTCGTAACGAAGACAGTCTTGTCAGGAGCCACTTGACCCAGTTTCTGATAGAATTCTGTTTTGATTTTGACCACTTCCGGAATCGCTTCAATAACAAGATCAGCCTGTGCCACAGCTTCTGCCAGGTCCGTAAAGAAACTTAGGCGATCATAAGCCGCATCCACGTCTGCATCTGTGGCTTTCAAATCAGTCTTGTAATTCTCTTTGAGTTTCATCATACGCTCTTTCGATTTGCCGATGGCTTCTTCATTGATATCATAGACAGCCACTTCAAATCCTTTGTATGCGCTTTGGAAAGCAATTTGGCTTCCGAGTACGCCGCTTCCGGCGACTGTAATATTTTTATAATCCATATTCAGCATGTCTCCTTTTTTACTCAGTATACCTCTTGTTTTCCCTTTAGAAATGATGTAAAACATTTACAGCTTCCCTCCCAATGCTTCATCCTTGGCTATGGCACAAATTTTCAGCTACCATCTATATATATGAAACGGAGGTTCAACAGATGCAGTCACAAGAGTTAAACGGTAAATCGGCCATAATAACTGGTGCCAATAGCGGCATTGGGCTGGAAGCAGCTAAAGTGCTTGCAGGCAAAGGCCTCCATATTATCCTAGCGGTACGCAATCAAACCAAAGGTGCTTTAGCCCGGAAAGAAATTCTATCCCTTCATCCCGGTGCAGAGCTTGAAATTCGAACGCTCGATGTTGCCGATTTGGCCAGTGTCCATTCTTTCGCCGCCGATTTTAAGCGGGAACACGGCGACCTTGATCTTTTAATCAATAATGCGGGAGTGATGATGCCGCCATATGCAAAAACCAAAGATGGTTTCGAAATGCAATTCGGCAGCAACCACCTTGGTCATTTTGCGTTGACCGCTCTGCTCTTTCCCCTGCTCGATCAAACACCCGGCTCCCGGATAGTAACGATTGGCAGCCTTGCACACAACCGCGGTATGATCAACTTTGACAATCTGGATGGATCACAAGGTTATCAGGCCAAGAAATTTTATAATCAAAGCAAACTGGCTAATATGCTGTTTGCGCTGGAACTCGACCGGCGACTCAAAAAACACAGTTCTCAGGCCATAAGTGTCGTATGCCATCCAGGCGTTTCTGCCACTAATATTTTTAAACTTGGCAATAAGGATGCCCCCCTGCTGCTGCGCAATCTGGCGAATAAGTTTTTTCTGCAGCCTCCCGCACTTGGGGCACTGGCAACCGTTTACGCGGCAACCCATCCCGATTTAACAGGAGGAGAATATATCGGCCCGGACGGCCCTGGACGCAGAAAAGGCTATCCTGCATTGGAAAAGCCTCACCCGTCAGCGCTTGATGAAGCTGCAGCAAAGCGTCTTTGGGAGGTTTCTGAAGAATTGACCGGAGTCGATTTTGAGTTTGGAAATTGATTTTTCGTTGTTATGTGATTAGAAATAATCATTGTAAAAAATGATAATATTATCCAATCATTTATATTTAGTTGCGAGTTTTCGCCAGTTAATTGCGGTTGAATCCTCATTAATTGCGGTTGCCGCTTGCGACCAGCCGTTCGTCCGATTTTCATTTCCTCCAAAAGGGGTATTGATAAAGAAGCACGTTTTATTGCTCTCAGCCATTGATATTATGTCTAAAGAAAAGGTGAACTTATGAAAAACACTGTCAATATTCCAGCGAGTGGCTGGAATTTCGATAACAGCTATGCCCGCCTGCCTAAGAAATTCTTCACCAACACTCAACCGGAACCGGCTCGAACGCCTGAACTGGTGGTTATCAACCAAGAGTTGGCTGAATCACTTGGCCTTGACGCGGATTTATTAAAATCTGAAGCCGGCGCCGCCATACTGTCGGGCACTGAAATCCCTGATGGTGCTGAACCGATTGCCGAGGCGTATGCCGGCCATCAATTCGGCAATTTCACGATGCTGGGCGATGGCCGTGCTGTGTTGCTCGGTGAACAAATCACACCTGATGGACAACGATTTGACATACAGTTGAAGGGCTCAGGTAAGACCGCTTATTCGAGAGGCGGCGATGGCCGTGCGGCACTTGGTCCGATGCTTCGTGAATATATCATCAGTGAAGCGATGCACGGCCTTGGCATTCCGACGAGCCGCAGCCTGGCAGTGGCAACGACCGGCATCCCCGTCGTGCGTGAAGCATTTCTGCCGGGAGCTGTGCTGACACGTGTCGCCTCCAGCCATCTACGTTTCGGAACATTTCAGTTCGCTGCGCAATGGGGAACATTCGAGGAATTGAAAACTTTAGCGGATTATGCGATTCATCGCCATTATCCGTCTCTCGAAAACAATGCAGACCCTTACCTCGGCTTATTGAAAAATGTCATCGCCCGCCAGGCACAGCTTGTGGCAAAATGGCAGCTCGCTGGTTTTATCCACGGAGTCATGAATACCGACAATATGACAATCAGCGGTGAGACAATCGATTACGGACCATGCGCGTTTCTCGATACGTACGAGCCGGGACGTGTTTTCAGTTCGATTGATCAGTATGGCCGCTATTCGTTCAGCAACCAGCCAAAAATCACCGGCTGGAATCTGGCGCGTTTTGCAGAAACGCTGTTGCCGCTGATCGATAAAAATCAGGAGCAGGCCATCGAACTCGCACAGGAAGCGCTGGGTGATTTCGGCAGACAGTTCCAGGAAAACTGGACGGCCGGCATGAAGGAAAAACTTGGGTTATTCGGCGATGAAGAAGGCGACAATGGACTGATTGATGATTTACTGAAGCTGATGCACGATCATAAAGCGGATTACACCAATACATTCCGCCTGCTGACTGCCGGAAAGCCCGAGAATTCGCCACTTGCAGGCAAAGCAGGATTTGATAAATGGTATAAAGATTGGACGTCGCGCAAAGAAAGACAAGGCGAAAGCATGGAATCGTCACTCGATTTGATGCGGAACAGCAAT
>CAZGMW010000042.1:0-9179 GCA_964526895.1 uncultured Planococcus sp.
GTTAAAATCGATCCATTTGGCTTATCAGGCAATTTTCGCGGGGGATGCAGAAATTGTTGTTGCCGGCGGAATGGAAAATATGAGCCGTGCACCTTACTTGCTTGAAAATGCGCGAGGCGGTTTCCGTATGGGCGATCAGAAAGTTGTCGACAGTATGATTTCAGATGGACTGACATGTGCTTTCAACGATTACCATATGGGCAATACAGCTGAAAACCTTTGTGATATGTACGAAATTACACGGGAAGAGCAGGATAAATTTGCAGCCCGTTCGCAGGCAAGAGCCGCAGCAGCGGTTGAAGCGGGCAAATTCCAGGATGAAATTGTTCCTGTGGAAATACCGCAGCGCAAGGGAGATCCAATTGTTTTCGCTGAAGATGAATACATCAAAGCGACTTCCACTGAAGAAAAGCTCGGCAAGCTTCGTCCTGCTTTTAAAAAAGACGGGAGCGTCACTGCAGGAAATGCGTCAGGCATCAATGACGGTGCAGCAGCTGTTGTTGTTATGACGAAGTCGAAAGCGGAAGAACTTGGCCTTACGCCGCTCGCTACAATCGTGGCAAATGGCAATGCCGGCGTAGATCCGGCCATTATGGGCATCGGCCCGGTGCAAGCTGTTAAGAATGCCTTGGCAAAAGCGGAAATGTCATTGGAAGAAATCGAATTGATCGAAGCGAATGAAGCGTTTGCTGCGCAATCCATTGCCGTTGACCGGGAATTGAAATTTAATCACGATATTTTGAATGTCAATGGTGGCGCCATTGCGATTGGCCATCCGATAGGAGCCAGTGGTACACGCATATTTGTAACATTGCTGCATGAAATGCAGAAGCGTGATGCAAAGACTGGTCTTGCAACATTATGCATCGGCGGCGGGCAAGGAGTGGCAACAATCGTCAAAAGGTCTTAAGGAGCTGGGGAAGTTGTCAAAAAAAGAAGAATCAAATGGTTTGTACAACGAAGAGATGTTGGCAAAATTGAAAGATACAAAAAAAGCGTTGCAAGCTGAAGAGCAGCAACGTCGTGAAGAAGAAGAAGCGAGACGGATTTTTGATCGTAAACAGCGTGAAAAGAATATGTCTTTTGCTGAATTGCTTGATAAACACGAAAGCGAAGGCGGCAAATATTAATTCAAGTGAAATCCGGAAATGCGTAGGCATTTCCGGATTTTTTTAAAAGTAAGGCTTTGACTTGGTGTGGAATTTACGTTACATTGGATATAGACGAACGATTTTAATAATAAAACAATATAATGTTCGTATATAGGAGTGTTTAATGATGGAAAATGTATTTGATTATGAAGACATTCAGCTAGTTCCCGCTAAAGCGATAGTAAATAGCCGGTCGGAATGTGACACTTCGGTTCAATTTGGTGGCCGGAATTTCAAATTGCCGGTTGTACCAGCCAATATGCAGACAATCATAGACGAAAAAACAGCGATTTATCTTGCTGAACATGGGTATTTTTATATCCTTCATAGATTCAAGCCTGAACAGCGTCTCGGATTTATCAAGGACATGCAAGGAAAAGGGCTCTATGCATCAATCAGCGTAGGAGTGAAAGAAGAAGAATACAAGTTCATCACCGACTTGGCAGATGAGGGTCTGATACCTGAGTATATTACAATCGATGTGGCGCACGGCCATGCTGATTCGGTTATCAATATGATTAAGCATATCAAAAAAAATATACCGGAAAGTTTTCTGATTGCCGGTAATGTAGGAACACCGGAAGCGGTAAGAGAACTTGAAAATGCCGGAGCTGACGCCACCAAAGTTGGGATTGGACCAGGAAAAGTCTGTATTACCAAAATCAAAACCGGTTTTGGCACAGGCGGCTGGCAATTGGCTGCATTGAGATTGTGTTCCAAGGCTGCCAGCAAACCGATTATTGCGGATGGCGGCATCCGGACACATGGGGATATTGCTAAATCCGTACGTTTTGGAGCTTCGATGGTCATGATCGGGTCATTGTTTGCAGGTCATGAGGAATCTCCAGGAGAAACGGTCGAGAAGGATGGCATTCTTTACAAAGAATATTTCGGTTCCGCTTCTGAATTTCAAAAAGGGGAAAAGAAAAATGTTGAAGGCAAGAAAATGTTTGTGGAATACAGAGGTGCTTTGCAAGATACGCTGACTGAAATGGAACAGGATCTGCAGTCATCCATTTCGTATGCTGGCGGTGATAAGCTGGAAGCAATCCGTTATGTCGATTACGTAATAGTGAAAAACTCTATTTTCAATGGAGACAAAGTTTACTGATCAAATGACTGTTGAAAAATAGAAAACCGGTACAGGAACAGTGAGTTTGTTGTTCCTGTACCGGTTTTTAGTTTGAGTTGATCTGGAAAACAGAGTTAATTTCGGCTTGCTGGATTGGCCATGAATTTAACGGTTTCCTTATCGGATTCTGTCGGAAGTTTAAATTGATGAGTGTACTTTTCATGCCCTTTACCAGTGATGACAATCCAGTCACCATCCACACTATGATCTATAGCCTGTTTGATCGCTACAGTCCGATCCATTTGGATAGATCCCTTTTCATTGCCGTAATTATCGTTCAGCTCAGCATAGAGCATTTGCATTTCTTCTGCTGGCACAGAATTCAAATCATCTGTAGTGATAATGTATTGATCGCTTATTTTTGAAGTGATTTCAATCATGGCTTGACGTTTGGAAGTGTCACGTTCTCCGCGGAAGCCGAATACGTGGATGATCCGTTTGGCCCCAGCTTCTTTAGCGGTAGTCAGGCAATGGAATATTGCGTCAGGTGTGTGGGCATAATCAATGATTATTACTGCGCCATTCTGCATTTTGGAAAATTCGAACCTGCCTTCGACACCGTGGAAAGTTTTGAGTGCTGAAAGAATGGCTTCGTCGTGAATACCGGCAATAAGTGCACAGGCGTAGGCCATGAGGGAATTGTACATATTATGGATGCCGGCCATAGGCGATTGGATCAATGTCCCTTTTGGATCGCCCAGGAGTATGGTGGAATGTGTCATATCGAAAGACTGGATTGGCAGCCGGCTTTGTGCGGCTTGTCCGATACTGCAAACATTTTTCCCTTTTTCCGCAAGCTCGTTTGCCAGTTTTTCACCCCATTCATCATCCATGTTGATGAGAGCTGTCCCGCCTGGCTTTAAATGGTCGAACAAATGAGCTTTAGCGACGAAATAATTGTCCATTGATCCATGAAAATCAAGATGTTCAGGATGGAGGTTAGTGAAAAGGCATATATCAAATTCGATTCCTTCGATTCTATGCTGTGTTAGTCCATGTGAAGAAACCTCCATTACGACAGCTTCATCATTGCTGAGGTTAAGCAATTGCTGGATAATAAGCGGGCTGGGGGTAGTATTGGCGGTTGTTAGGGAAATACCATTAATAATATTTTGGATCGTGCCCATCAGTGAACAAGAAACGCCGTTTTGCTCCAGCAAGTGTTTTATAAGGTAACTGGTAGTCGTTTTTCCGTTAGTGCCAGTAATACCAATCATTAATTTTCTGCTGGCCGGATTGCCATAAAAATTTTTGGAGAGAAGCCCTAGAGCAATTCTGCCATTTTCAACCTGCAAATAGGGGACAGGCAGATTTGGCGGACTTCTTTCGCCCACTACCATTCGCGCACCTCTTTCAATGGCATGTCTGATATGCTCATGCCCATCATCTTTAAAGCCCTTTATTGCAATAAAAATAAAACCTTCTTTAACGTCCTTGGAGCTGTCAGCTATGCCAAGAATATCCAGCTCATAAAAATCTCTGTCTATACTGTTCTTAGGCTTGAGTCCGTCTATAAGTTGAGTTATTTTCATGGCATTCAGCTGACCTTTCTATCGGTATTTTTCACTCAGCTTATTCTGGTGGAATCGCTCAAAATTTTTGCTGCATACAGGCAGATGGGTTGTCATTGTATAGTGATGGGGATAAGCATCTTTTAAAGTCGCCAAACTTCTCTTAGGCTGATAGGAGTTCGATTTTCACATTGACAATTATATTTTACAGATAATTCTTACTATTCAGTCTATAATAAAAAAGAGAGAAATACAATTGGAAACTTGTATCTCTCTCTTTTTTTAATGCACGGATCAACCATTATTCACGGTGCTCAGAATACCTCGCCTGCAATGTAATGGTACGCGCTTTTTCGATTTGTTCTTTGGAAACCTGGTTTTCATAAGCAGAAACCGTCTCTTTGATTTGGGCAGGGGAGCTTGCTCCTGCCACAACAGCTGCAACTGCTTCTTGCTGGAGTACGGCATGCAGCGCCAGTGAATTCAGATCAGGTTCAATGGAAAGTAATCGGTTCAGAACGTTCAAAAGTTCTGTTTGATTGTATTCCATGTATTCACCCTTCTGTTTCGCCCGCTCCAATCCTTCGGTAGTCAATAACCCTTTTGCAAGTGTGCCTCGTGTCACTACGGAAGTTCCTGAATCATGAATATCATCGAGGAATTCCTCGGGACGGCGGTCAAGCAAGCTGTATTGCATCATGACAGAAACGATTGCGCTGCTGTCGATAAAGCGTTTAATGACGTTGGGTCTTATTGAGGAGATGCCATATTCCCGGATTAATCCTTCTTTTTTAAGTGACTCGAATGCATCGATTGTTTCCTCAGCATCATCTGAAATCATACCGCCATGAAGCTGGTATAAATCGATATAATCAGTCTTCAATCTTTTCAGGCTATTATGGACTTGGGATTTGATATAGCTGCCTGAAGGATTCCAAGTGACCTGATCTGATTGAGCACTCCATTGATTTCCGACTTTTGTAGCAAGTATTACATCTTGTCGGCGGCTGCCCAGAACTTGCCCGATTATTTCTTCGTTTCTCCCTTTGCCGTAAAGATCGGCAGTGTCAAAATAATTGATGCCCTGGTCCAACGCTTCATCCACGATGGCCTGTGCTTCTTTTGGATTGTTCGGCAAGGACATGCAGCCGAGGGCAATTTCACTTACTTCAAGCTTGCTGTTGCCTAAAATTCTTTTCTTCATCTGCAATCACCTCATTTTAGAATACTCTTCATCTTATGGTATACTTTGCCATAGAAAAATCACAAATGAAACGAGGCGCCACATGAAGAAATTTGAAGAGAAATCCATTAGTTCAGAGCGGATCTATGAAGGTAAAATCATCAATCTCAAAGTGGATACCGTCAATTTGCCGAATGGCCGCACATCCAAGCGGGAATTGATCGAACATCCGGGAGCGGTGGCGATACTGGCTATCACTCCTGACAATAAAATCATTATGGTAGAGCAATACCGGAAAGCACTGGAACGTTCCATTATCGAAGTGCCGGCCGGCAAGCTCGAAAAAGGAGAGTCTCCTGAAACGTCAGCCATGCGGGAACTCGAAGAAGAAACGGGTTACACTGCCGAGTCACTTGAACTCATCCAGTCGTTCTCTACCTCACCCGGCTTTGCGGACGAAGTGATTCATTTATTTCTCGCTGAAGGTTTGAAAAAAGCTGAATCAGGAGCTCAGCTTGATGAAGATGAGTTCGTCGATTTATTGGAAGTAACCATAGAAGAGGCGGAAGAGATGATGCAGGACAACCGCATTTATGATGCAAAAACTGCATTCGCCGTGTTGTGGGCGAAACAACGATTATCAATTGAGAATTAGTACGATTTTCACATTATAATCATTATAATTAAATGACGGCGTGGATCCTTGTAATTGAGAACTGACATTTGATATAATGGAGTCAGTTTGAGGGAGGGCGTCGCATGGAAACCAGGATTGATCGGATCAAGAAGCAACTACACGCTGCGAGCTATAAATTGACGCCACAGCGCGAAGCGACAGTTCGAGTTTTGCTAGACCATGAAGAGGACCATCTAAGTGCAGAAGACGTCTATCTATTAGTGAAGGATATCGCACCGGAAATCGGGCTGGCTACTGTTTATCGGACGTTGGAGCTGTTAACCGAATTAAAAATTGTCGATAAAATAAATTTTGGAGATGGCGTATCACGCTATGATTTACGCCAGGAAGGCGCTGCACATTTCCATCATCACCTTGTGTGCCTTGAATGTGGAGCAGTGGATGAAATACAGGAAGATTTGCTGGAAGATGTAGAAAATGTCGTCGAAAAACGTTGGAACTTTCAAATCAAAGACCACCGTCTTACTTTCCATGGCATCTGTTGGCGCTGCCACGATCGCGGCTCACAGGATTCGGCAGAAAATCGAGGCAATCGGGAGTAACGGCCATTAATGGCCGTTATTTTTATTTAAGTTGAAGTAATTATCTGCGTCAGCCGCTTTTCCGTGACACAGCTGCATGGTCATCGGCGTCTGCGGTGTTGGGCTGAGTCTATGCGCCGAGAATGCACAGGAGCACAGTCATTGCATTGTCTGAAGCGCCAAAGTGGTATATTTAAAGTATAATTTTTAATTCACCTTATTTAATCATAGGAATCACTACTAAGCGATATGATAAAAGAGGAGGCGGAGAAAATGAAATACGCAAAAGATGCATTGGATGACTACCTTCAATTTTTGAGAGTTGAACGACAGCTTGCTGCAAATACATTATCGTCTTATGAACGTGATTTAAAAAGCTATATCCAGTATTTGAAAGAAGTGGAACAACTGGATTCGCTTCGCAATGTGGAAAGAATACATATTTTGAATCATCTGAGCCATCTGAAAGAAACGACGATGTCATCCAGAACGGTAGCGAGGCATATTTCATCCATCCGCTCATTCCATCAATTCCTCATCAGGGAACGGATAGTGGATAAAGACCCCACTGTTCATCTTGAAATGCCGCAAATGGACAAAAAGTTGCCGAATATATTATCCATCGAAGAAGTTGATGCTCTAATAGAAGCGCCGGATACCGGCAGAGCCAATGGCAAACGTGATCAGGCTATGCTTGAGTTAATGTATGCCAGCGGAATGCGAGTCAGTGAGTGCATCAATTTGGATATGGAAGATGTTAATCTGACAATGGGCTTCGTGCGCTGCTTTGGCAAAGGCGGAAAAGAACGCATAATACCGTTGGGTAAGTCAGCTCTCGCCTCTTGTAAAGATTATTTATCGGGCCCAAGAAGTGAACTGGCCAAAGTGGAAGTGGCCACGGATGCATTATTCATTAATCAGCGTGGAAAAAGACTTACAAGGCAAGGGTTCTGGAAACTATTAAAGCAACATGCGCAAAAAGCGGGAATTCAGAAGGAATTGACCCCCCATACATTAAGGCATTCTTTTGCGACTCATTTAATTGAAAACGGGGCAGATCTTCGTGCGGTACAGGAGATGCTGGGCCACGCAGATATTTCGACCACACAGATTTACACGCATGTCAGTAAAACCAGATTGAAAGACGTCTATTCTCAATTTCATCCCAGAGCATAAAATAGGTCTGACATCTGACAATCTTAAATTTTATGTTAGAATAAAAATGTAAATAAGGAGGATGTTAAATGACAACTAAAGTTTTTAATCGCATTCATTTAATCGTTTTGGATTCTGTCGGCATTGGAGAGGCGCCGGATGCGGAAGCGTTCGGAGACATCGGTTCTGATACACTCGGCCATATAGCTGATTCGGTGGGCGGGCTTGAAATGCCGAACATGGAAAAATTAGGTCTAGGGAATATTAAAGCTGTTGAAGGCATTTCACCAGTTTCTTCACCGCAAGCTTTCTACGGGCGACTGCAGGAAGCATCGGTCGGAAAAGATACGATGACCGGACACTGGGAAATCATGGGCTTGAACATCGATACGCCATTTAAAGTTTACCCGGATGGATTTCCAACTGAGCTGATCGCTCAATTGGAAGAAAAAACAGGCCGCAAAGTGATCGGCAACAAGCCTGCCAGCGGTACTGAAATCCTGGATGAACTTGGGGCTGAACACATGGAAACTGGGGCCATCATTGTATACACGTCTGCTGACCCGGTTCTTCAGATTGCTGCTCATGAAGATGTCGTGCCTCTTGAAGAATTATATAAAATTTGTGAAATAGCGCGCGAATTGACTTTGTCTCCTGAATTTTTGGTTGGGCGAGTGATTGCCCGTCCTTTCATTGGTGAAAAAGGAGCTTTCAAACGGACTTCAAACCGCCATGATTATGCTTTGACTCCATTCAGCCGCACAGTCATGAATGATTTGAAGGATAATGGCAAAGATGTTATAGCCATCGGAAAAATCGATGATATCTACAATGGAGCAGGAGTGACAAAAGCACTCCGCACAAAAGACAATGGAGACGGCATGGACAAATTGGCTGCTGTAGCTGGCGAAGATTTCAATGGTTTAAGTTTCCTCAACTTGGTCGATTTTGACGCATTGTTCGGCCATCGCCGCGATCCGAATGGTTACGCTGAAGCATTGGAGGAATTTGACCGTCGCTTGCCGGAAGTGCTTGAAAAGATGGACGAAGATGATTTACTGCTTATCACCGCAGACCACGGCAATGATCCGACATTCCCGGGCACCGACCACACAAGAGAATTTGTTCCATTATTGGCGTATTCACCAAGATTCGAAACAGGAAAAGAATTGGGGCTAGGATCCACATTTGCAGATATCGGCGCAACAATTGCGGAGAATTTTTCCGTGCCGATGCCTGAATTCGGGACAAGCTTCCTATCCAAATTAAAATAAAAAGGCGGATGACATTCATGAGAATGGTAGATTTGATTGAGAAAAAAAGAGACGGTTTCGAACTGTCGACAGAAGAAATCCAATACATCGTAACGGGTTACACAGCAAACGAAATTGATGATTACCAAATGAGCGCATTTTTAATGGCTACTTATTTCCAGAACATGACTGACCGTGAGCGCGCAGACCTGACAATGGCAATGGCGGCTTCAGGCGATCAGATTGACTTGTCTGCCATTGACGGCATTAAAGTTGATAAGCATTCAACAGGCGGTGTCGGCGATACAACAACGTTGGTACTGGGACCATTGGTAGCTGCTTGTGGCGTACCGGTAGCGAAAATGAGTGGACGCGGCCTGGGACATACAGGCGGCACGATCGATAAATTGGAAGCCATTGACGGGTTCCATGTTGAATTATCGACGGAAGATTTTATTAAACAGGTCAATGATATTGGAGTGGCGGTCATCGGCCAGAGCGGCAATTTGACTCCGGCGGATAAAAAACTTTATGCACTTCGTGATGTTACAGCTACGGTAAACAGTATTCCGTTGA
>CAZGMW010000043.1:0-9161 GCA_964526895.1 uncultured Planococcus sp.
AAATACACATATAACAGGATGGCAATTTGCACCCTTTTGTTCCGACTCATTTTGTTGTCATTGTTCTTGTCTGCCATTTCTAATTACTCTTTAAAATTTATTGGGGGTGACAGTAAGTTTTGCTCCCAGTCAACACTGACTCAAACTACTCTTACACTTTTATAAAGTACTTGTAATATCTTCGGGCTTCTTTCATTTTTGAAATTTCAATCTGGGAATGTCCGGAAGAATTTAGCTGATTTCCATTAAAAATAATACCTTAATAGTAGTATATTATTCCTGTGCCTTCCTGATAGAATGAGAATAAAGGGAAGAAAATTTTTGGAAGGGAGGGGCCGTGTGGAAAATCAGCTGAATTTTTCTCTCTACTTCTTGATTGATATTCTCCTCAAAGATAGAAGATGGGAAATATTACAAATACTTTACAAAAGGGAGAGAAGTGTTTGAGTAAGTTTTAACCGGGAACAACATTTACTGTAACACCCAATAAACTTTAAGGAGGAATTAGAAATGGCAGACAAGAACAATGACAACAAGATGAGTCGCGAAGAAGCTGGTCGTCTTGGAGGCGAAGCAACGTCCAAGAGCCATGGAAAAGAATTCTACGAAGAGATTGGGGAAAAAGGTGGCGAAAACAGCCACAGCGGCGGCAACAACTCCGATGGCAATAATTCCGGAGGCAACAAAATGAGCCGCGAAGAGGCCGGCCGCAAAGGCGGAAAAAACAGCCATAATGGCGGCAACAATTCGTAAGTGCTTGTAGGCAACAAGGAAAAGGAGGGCAAATTGCCCTCCTTTTCTATGTGGATTTTTCTATACAATGAAAACCAGCTCTTATATAGTAGAGGCAGGTGATGACATGAAAACAAAACTATACGTAAACTCAGCAAATTTTACAGCCGGGCTTACAATGAAAGATGCCGCGGAATTCGAATTCAATAATATGGCGCTTCATGCTTGTGAAGACCCTTTGCGGATTGTGGAAAATCGGCGGAAGCTCGCAGATTTCCTCGGCCTCACGCTGATTGATTTCGTCTGTGCCAACCAAACGCACAGCGCGAACTTCTACCAGGTAAAAGCAGCTGACAAAGGACGCGGCTCCACTGACACCGGGCATGCTGTGGAAAACACTGATGCGCTCTACAGCTACGAAAGCGATATTCTTCTATGCACTTTTGCAGCCGACTGCGTACCGGTCCTTTTGTACAATGAAAACAAAGGCCTCATCGGCGCCGTCCATTCCGGCTGGCAAGGTACGGTCAAAGAAGTCACATTGAAACTTTTGGAACATCTGAAAAAAGAAGAAGGCTGCCATGCGGAAGATTTCCACGTACAAATCGGTGCAGCACTCAGCCAGGAAAAATTCGAAGTGGATGAAGATGTCTATTTGAAATTCAAGGCGCTCGGTTATGCAGATGATTTTATGTACCAAAATACAGAGACCGGCAAATACCATATCGATAACCAGCTAACCGTCCAAAAGCAATGCGAATTGGCGGGCATCCCTGCAGGCCACATTTCCATCGACCGGACATGCACCTATATGAATCCCGAAGGTTTTTCTTATCGCGAAGACAGGAAAAGCGGCAGGCATATGGGCTTTATCATGAAAAGGGCTTGAGTGAAATTTTCACTCAAGCCCTTTTTTGGTGCTTTCAAAAAACCTGTAAATTCCTTATCGCTTTTCACTTAAATAATCCATTACTTCCAAGAGATTCTCCAACGGCACCGGCTTGCTGAAATAATAGCCTTGCAGATAAGACACCTGTTGATCGGCAACAAACTCCAATTGTTTTAATGTCTCTATTCCTTCCGTAACCACTTCGATTCCCAAATCGTTCAAGATACCGAATATCCCCCTAAGCAACACGGTATCTCTTATATTCACCGGTACTTCTTTGAGGAAACTGCGGTCAATTTTCACAACGTCAATATCCAGATTCGTCAATTGGAATAAGGAAGAAGAGCCTACTCCAAAATCATCCAGCGCTACTCGGATATCCCGCTTTTTCAAATCACAAATAAATTCAGTTACTTCTTCCTGCTCGACTACTGTATCACTTTCAGTAATTTCAATCTGAAGCATATTCGCTGGGAAACCATTAGCCTGCAGCGCTGAGTCGATTGTATTTAACAGATTTTCTTTATACTTCAGCTGGAAGTTGGAGACATTAACTGCGACGGCAAGGGATTGGTTATTCTCCGAATTCCATTTTTGCATGTCTTCTACAGCTTTTCTGAGTACCCAGTCACCCAACGGGCAAATCGCACCAATTTCTTCAGCCAGCGGAATAAACTGCAAAGGCGAGATGACACCGTATTCCGGATGTCTCCACCGGACCAAAGCTTCTACGCGGCTGATTCTATTCCCATAGATATTCATAATGGGTTGGTATTCCAGAAAAAACTGGTTTTCAGCTATGGCAGCCGTTAAAGTTTCTTTCAGCTTCAATTGACGTTTATGCATTTCTTTATTATCCAATTCCTGATAATAATAATAATTGTTTTTACCGGCCTTCTTGGCTTCGTACATGGCGCTGTCCGCAAAATGCAGCAAATCCTCCAGCGTATTGCCATCCGCGGGATAAAAACTGATCCCTATACTGGTGGAAATAGAAGTGCTGACTTTGGTTAACATGAATTCTTTTCTGATTTCCTGCATAATCTGCTCGACAATTTTGCTTATTTCATTTGGATTGGAATAGTCAACAAGCAAGATGAACTCGTCTCCACCAATTCGATAGAACCGATGTGATTCCTTAATCTCGATATCAGTAAGGCGTTCAGCAATTTTTTGCAACAGCTCATCTCCACTGCCGTGGCCGTATAAATCATTTATTCTTTTAAAACCATCCAAGTCGAAAAATAACAGGGCAAAAGGATGTGGATTTTCCTCGGTTCTCGAATCGAAATCGCGATATAAACTAAATCGGTTAGGAAGACTTGTTAAGTAGTCAAAATAAGCAATTTTCGTCACACTCGAGTGAGCTTTCTCAAGGCTCTGCAACATACTATGGACTGATTTCTCCAAATCAGTGATTTCATCTTTTCCATCCTTCAATTTTTCTATCTTAAGGGAGTTTGGCTGATCAAAATCAATATTCTTCAATTGGCCGGAGAGAAATGAAATCCTTGAAAGGACGAAAAGATCCAGCAGATAATACACGAAGAACACCAGCATAAGTGTCGCCAGTGACAATGCCAGGAACAAGTCATTCATACTTTTTAACTTTTCATTGTAATATTTCCGTTCTTTTTTCACTTCCAAAGCCAGATTGTCACTGACGGGGACAATCTCAAGCAATACGTCTTCCGTTTCAGCCGGCATCACCGCCTGGCTGCTGTCAACTGCCTGCTTCCCTGTTAAAACCGTGACATCGATAGCCAAATCTCTTTCCATCTTTTCGAAAAAACGATCATTAAGGATTTTCCCCATCACCAGCATGCCGACACTTGGCCCTTCTTCCTCGCTGGTCAAAATTGGTTCACTGACTGTAAGCATGGATCCAATATCTTCATGAGCGATAATCGATGCTTTTCCGCTGGCGCTCAAGCCATTCCAATTCGCTTCGATAAAGCTGGTGTTTAAAGCAAGATTCAATTGGCTCCCATCTTCCAAATCATATGCAGAAGAATATACCAGCTCCCGGTCGTTATTGAAATACATCATTAAATTGATGGCGTTATTCTCAAACGTTTCAAACATTATATTCGAATCAATATACTGTTGATTTTGATCTTGGACGAATTGATAAGTGTCATCCCATACAGCCCAGTCTCTATTTAACCTTTGCAGATCGTCCGCTTCAGAAGCAATATAATTAGACACCCGCAGCTTATCAATCCTCAAAGATTCTTCATCCATACTTTTTGCGTCATTCAACAATAAAGGGCGGATAAACAAATACAGTAAAATGATGAATATCCCCATGGCCATTCCTACTAATCCTGCTGTCTTACTTTTAAGTTTCATGTTGTCTGCTCCATCTGACTTCCTAATATTTGTAAATATTCGATGAAATAATACTCCTTCGCTAAATCTTAACAGAATAATTATCGTTGTCACCAAATTTTTTAACAGCATTTTGGGGAGAGCTTTTAAAACAACAGCGTTATTCATTTTAATTCGAATTAGGCGATTTAAATGAGCAGACCAACTGAGTGCAATAAAAAACTCCATCAAGGCATTAAATGCCTTGATGGAGTCGTTCTCCGCTTCGATTTCACTCAATTCAATACAATAAATCCCGCGCGTTGGCTTTTTCCAAACGGTAAACCAGTATAACACCCAAAATGGCTCCGCTGATACTCGATACGAGAAACGGTGGCATGAAGAAAAACGCCGCGGTTTCGGTGCCCATCAACAGTTTAGCGTAAGGCACCGCAATCAGGGAGGCGATGATGCCGGTTCCGATGATTTCACCGGCTGCCGCAAAACCGATGCGGCCTGACATTTTATACAGTATTCCGGCAAGCAGTGCTCCGATCATGCCTCCCGGAAACGCTAACAGGGAACCGGTGCCTGTCAATACACGCACCACACCCGTCACAAAGGCTATCGTTACGGCAGGGATAGGCCCGAAAAGTACAGCCGCTATGACATTAATAGCGTGCTGGATTGGGTAGGCTCGCGCAATTCCTGCCGGAAACGAGACAAATGCCGAACCGGCAACTGCCAGCGCCACGAACATTGACATTACGACAAGCTTTTTTGTTTTCATATCAATACTCCTTTATAGGAATTTTTGAAGTTTGTAATTTGCAAAGCGATGTCTTCAGCTTGTGACAGCGCCGAAATGATGGCAACACCGCATGCGCCAGTCTGCCAGACAGCTGGGGCATTTTGAGGTGTAATTCCACCGATGCCGAAGACTGGTGTGTCCGGAAAATGGCCGATGACTTCTTCGATGCCGACTGTTCCGGCGGGCAGTTTGGCGTCCGCTTTCGACCGCGTGCCGTAAACTGGTCCCATGCCGAGATAATCCGCACCGGCATCAATGGCAATCCTCGCTTCTTCCAACGAATGCACGGACACACCCAATAGTTTTCCTTTGCCAATCAGCGCCCTTGCCTGTCCGCATTCCACATCTTCCTGCCCGATATGAACGCCATCAGCGCCGACTGCCAATGCCAATTCAACATCATCATTAATCATAAACGGAACTTTATACTGTGCACATAAATCCCGGCAGCTTTCCGCGAATTCCAGCAATTCTTCCCCCTCTAGAGCTCCCGAGCCTTTTTCACGAAGTTGAAAAAGGGAGATTCCTCCCTGTAACGCTGCCTCCAAAACCGATAACGGATTTTTTCCGGCAGTGTTTTGTGTCCCCATGATGAAATAAATAGAAGGTTTATTGAACAAACTGCACATCTCCTTCCGTTGCAAATTGACGAAATGCTGCATGGTTTGTCGGACCGTGTCCTGCACCAATATGCAATTGATGCGAAAGCGCAGCCTGGATAAACCGCTTTGCCGTCACCAGAGCATCCGGCAATGTTTGCCCTTTAGCCAGTTCGGCTGTCAAAGCAGCTGAAAATGTACAGCCGGTGCCATGAGTCTGCTGTGTATGGATGCGCGCCGAACGAAGCACAAATGATTCGCCATTCTGATCAAGACAATAATCTTCCGCCATTAGCGGATTGTCGGCATGTCCCCCTTTGATGACAACGGCTTTCGCTCCAAAAGCAAGCATCCTTTCAGCCGCTTTCCGCCTATCCGCTGAATTGCGGATTTCCATACCGCTCAACATTTCCGCTTCCGGAATATTGGGCGTGATGACCGAGGCCACAGGCAATAAAACCTGGCGCATTGCTTCCAGTGCATCTTCCTGCAGCAAGGTCGCGCCGCCTTTTGCGATCATCACCGGATCCACGACGAGATTGCGCCAGCCGTGCCGTTCGATTCCCGCCGCCGTTTCAGCGATGATTTCGGCGTCGAAGAGCATCCCCGTTTTCACAGCGGCAATCTTAAAATCAGAGCCGATTGCATCAAGCTGCGCTTTCACTGCGCCAGCAGGCATGGGATAGACCCCGTGGACGCCGCATGTATTCTGCGCCGTTACTGCTGTAATGACCGATGTTCCGAAAACACCGAGTTCTTGAAATGTCTTGATATCCGCCTGGATGCCCGCTCCGCCGCCGGAATCCGAACCTGCAATCGTCAATACCTGCTTGATCGCTGCCACAGCACATCCACTCCTTCCTCTTTTTCAAAGCCGAAGCTGTTTTCTTCAATCTCCTGGCCGAATAGAATATCCAAAAATTTCTCACGGAAACTGCCAGGTCCATTCGAACTTGCAGCAGCCTTTTCACCGGCCGTCCCGTAAAACTTGAGAGCTTCAATTGCCGCAGCTGTTGGATCATCAGGCGACACCGCTGTAAAAGCGGCCGTTACAGCGCTGAGCAAGCAACCCATTCCGGTTACCGAACCCATCAACGGGTCGCCGCCTGTAATTTTTTCCACCCGCGAACCGTCGGCCACGATATCGGTCTCGCCTGTCACTGCCACCACCAAGCTGTATTCTTTTGCCACGCGGGTCGCCAGTTCCTCCAAATCGATATTGCCTTCTCCGGCATCAACGCCTTTTGATGTCCATTCCACACCGCCGATTGCCGCCAGTTCACCCGCATTGCATCGCAGCACACTGACATCGACTTCCGTTAAAATCTTCTGGACGGCTTCTTTTCGAAAAGCGGTCGCTCCTGCTCCCACCGGATCGAGAATCACCGGGATCTTTTCCTTATTCGCTCTTTTTCCGGCAAGCATCATGCTGGCCAGCGTGTCTTTATTCAAGGTCCCGATATTCAATGATAAGGCGCGTGAAATGGCGACCAATTCTTCCACTTCCTCAATCGCCTCTCCCATGATCGGTGAAGCGCCGATTGCCAACAGGCCGTTCGCCTGAAAATTCGATACGACGTGATTGGTGATGCAATGGATGATTGGATTTTCGCTTCTGATTTTATTGATCATATCAGACACCTGCCTTTACTTGCGCCGGCAATTCCCAAGTCTCCATCGTCCATGCCTGCTGCCAGAAATTCCATTCGTAATAACTGCTGCGACGGAAACGGTCCTTCAATTCCTGACGCCGAACCGCCGACAGCCCTTCCGCCAAACGATCCATCCGTCCGACCTGCTCCTGCACCAATTCGCCAAACCATTCCGAACCGTAAGTCTCGATCCACCGATCGTAAATCGGATGATTCGGCTCGGCATCCTTCAAGCGCTCCCCGATTTCATAATAAAGCCAATAGCACGGCAGAATTGTTGCGACTACATCCGCCAGATCTCCTTCCATCGCGCGGTACATATGCGACACATAAGCATAGGCACTCGGCGACGGTTCGAATTTTTCCCAATCTTCCTCCGTTACCCCAAGCATGCCCATGAACGATTCATGAAGCGCCATTTCCGCCGCGCATGTCTGCTCCGAATGATGCGCAAAGCTTTTCGTCGTGGCAAGATCCGGTGCTTTGAGCGCACCGACAGCTTGCATCTTCGCAAAATTCGTCAGATAATAAGCGTCCTGCATAACGTAATAGCGGAATATCTCCACCGGCAAACTGCCGTCCGCAATCCCTTTCACAAATGGATGATCAAAACTCGCCTGCCACAATCCGTCGCATTCCAATCGCATTTCCTGTGTAAATTTCATCTTCTCCAGCCCCTTCCAGGCAAAATAAAATACCGCTTTCCAGTAAAGGAAAGCGGCAATCATATACGCAAAGGAATAGAGAAATCCGGCATACGCTCGCCCACTTCCCTCCGCTGGTATGATCCAGATCAGGTTCAAAGGGTCCGAGCGTTGCTCGTCTCAGCCGGTAACCGGCTCCCCCAGTGGTGCATGTATTCAGTTGTTCCCCAAAAGATTATCACATAGTCAGAAAAATCACAAATATATTTTTGACTGAAGAGGAAAATTGCTCGAGAACCGACTTTTAAACCTTGTTTGACAAAGGGCTGTTTCATGCAGTATATTCCGGAAGCACTAAGATATATATAATCAAGATTAACTCTAATATAAGTGATGCAGGGGATAACAGAATGGCCGGCAACGGCTGAAGAAATTCGAGAGGAGTAACTTACATGCCCGAGACTTTTATCTATGATAGTTGGCAAGGCCTCCTGTGGATCATCTTAATGTCCACTCTTATGTACGCAGCTCTCATCGGTATACTCAGAGCTTTTGGAAAGCGTACGTTAACGAACGTAAATATGTTTGATCTGATCATCACGATAGGTTATGGAAGCGCGTTATCGACCATTATCATCCTCCAGGAGATTTCCTTCGCAGATGGCTTTCTCGTTCTGTTTATGATGTCATTACTGCAAGTGATCTTCTCGAAACTGCAAATGCATTCCGAGCTCTTTACGAAATTGGTAAAAGAAAAGCCTGTCTTTCTATACTATCAAGGAAACTTCAATGAAATAGCCATTAAACGGCAACGTCTACAGGAAGACGACCTCCTGGCGGCGATTCGCAAACAAGGACTCCGGTCTTTTGAACAAGTGGAGGCGATGACACTGGAAGGTGACGGAACGCTGGCCATTATGGAAAAGGGAGATAATATTCCACATGACGCTTTAGAAGATGTCATTTGGCTAGAGAAATAGCCACCTTTTAACCCGCCAAAAGTTAAGGAAGATAAAATATATCTGGAAGGAAGATGTCCTTTGTTTGAATCTTTTCTTTTTGACAGCTGGAGCGGTTTGTTATGGATTTTCCTGATGTCCATATTAATGTATTCGACGTTTCTCTTAATCCTCCGGTTCTTTGGGAAACGGACTTTAGCGGAGATGAATATGTTCGATTTTATCATCACCGTTGCATACGGCAATACATTAGCAACCATCCTTGTTACGAAGAGCATTTCATACCTGGATGGAGCACTTGTTATATTAATGCTGGCGTTGCTTCAGTTCATCATTTCAAAAATGCAAACCCGATTCGAATCTTTTCGAAAATTGACCAAAGCCAAACCCGTGTTTCTTTATTATCAGGGGGAATTCAACACAGATGCCATTAAGCAGCATCGATTCAAGCAAGCAGATTTGAAAATGGCTGTCCGAAAACAAGGTTATGTCTCCTTCCAACAAATTGATGCACTCATATTGGAGGGTGATGGATCAATATCTGCTATAAAGAAAGACGACGATA